>JAKQBU010000451.1 GCA_029573975.1 Planctomycetota bacterium | reverse complement strand
CCATTGACATACGTAGTCTGGTTTCCAATGGTATCTTCCACTACGATATCCGTCGCATCACCAAGCGACAATATCTTCATACCCGCATCATAAACAGTTTCCACGTCGTTTACGCTTATTGACTTGATAGTACCCCATGACACCGACATGACACTTAACAGCACAACAACACTTACCAAACCCAATCGTTTCCTCATGACCATCTCCTTTATCGCAAAACTTCTTTCCTAATATTCCTTTGTCGCATAATAACGGATTACACTAACGGTATATTAGTACATCGTCTTCTTTATGTCAACAGAAAAAAAATAAAATATATAAATAAAAATGGTAGTACCAAATTTGCGTTTTCGTGTTATCTATTAAAAAAACTTACCATTATCGGGCAATAAAAGGCAAATAGATACATAACTATCTATATCTAAGTAATTTATAATTATATTGGAATTACCCTCAAATATGACACGTATTTTTGAGATGCAAGAAAATTCAGCGCGTAGTTTACACCGATATTACGTATTTACTTATTATTAATAGATTTATAGACGCCAACGTTAAATCTGGCACTCAGGCATTATTTGTGATTTATCAACAAAGGGGAATAGTGTATATTTTGCCATTTTAAACCGGCTGAAGAGGTTCAGCGAAAAGACAGGCAGGCAATATGGCGTTACTGGGAATGCAGGATGTGAGTGTGGGATTTGGCGGGCCGCCCTTGTTGGAACATATGAACCTGCAGATTGAGCCGGGGGAACGGATTTGCCTGATCGGCCGCAACGGGGTGGGCAAAACCACTTTTCTGAAGCTGATTGCCGGCCGCTTGCAGCCGGACAGCGGTGTATTGTCGCGGGCACCCCAGCTTACCGTGACCGCCTTGGAGCAGGAAGTCCCCGACATCCTGACGGGAACCATCTTTGATCAAATTTCGGGCGGCCTGGGATCCCGCGGTGAACTGCTGGCCCAGTACCATCAGCTCAGCCACGACCTGGCAGGCAGGCCGCAGGATAAACTGCTGCTGGGGCGGCTGGATAAGCTGCATCACGAGCTGGATCGGGAGGACGGTTGGCAGATGAATCGCCGGGTAGAGGTGATTATCGAAAAGATGAAGCTGGATGCCGATGCGGATTTTGCCAGCCTGTCCGCCGGGATGAAACGGCGGGTCCTGCTGGCGCGGGCCATTGTCTGTGACCCGGATATCCTCCTGCTCGATGAGCCGACCAATCATCTGGATATCGAGGCAATAGAATGGATCGAGAATTTTCTAGCCGATTTTGCGGGAACCCTGGTTTTTGTCAGCCACGACCGTGTGTTTTTGAAAAAGCTTTCCACCCGGATTATCGAGCTGGACCGCGGGCAGCTCCGCAGTTTTGCCTGCGATTATGAAACCTACCTCAAGCGGAAGCAGGCCGCCCTGGAGGCCGAGGCGACCGAACAAGCCCTCTTCGATAAAAAACTGGCCCAGGAAGAAGTCTGGATTCGCACCGGCATTCAGGCCCGCCGCACCCGCAACGAGGGGCGGGTCCGGGCCTTGATTCAGATGCGGCGGGAGCGTGCCCAGCGGAAAGAGATTTCCGGTCCCGTGCGGATGCAGAGGAATGAAGCCCAGTCTTCCGGCCGGAAGGTCATCGAAACCAGGGATATTTCCTTTGCCTATACCCCCGAAAGGCCCATTATCTCCGCTTTCTCCACTACGATCCTGCGCGGGGACAAAATCGGAATCATCGGTCCCAACGGTTCCGGCAAGACGACCTTGCTGCGGGTGCTGCTGGGCGAACTGCAGGCATCCCACGGCAGCATCCGGCATGGGGTAAATCTGGAGATTGCTTATTTTGATCAGCTCCACGCCCAGTTGGATGATGCAAAAACCGTATATGAGAATATCGCCGACGGCAATCAAACCGTCTATATCAACGGCAAACCCCGCCATATTATCGGCTATCTCCAGGATTTCCTCTTCACGCCCACCCAGTCCCGCAATCCGGTGGCCAATCTTTCCGGCGGCGAGCGCAACCGTCTGCTGCTGGCCCGCCTGTTTATGCGGCCTTCCAATGTGCTGGTTCTCGATGAGCCGACCAATGATCTGGATATCGAAACGCTGGACCTGCTGGAGGAATTTCTGCTGGACTATGCCGGAACGGTTCTGCTGGTCAGCCATGACCGGGAGTTTTTGAACAACGTAGTCACCAGCACCTTCGTAATGGAAGGCGGCGGTGTCGTGAAGGAATATGTGGGGGGGTATGATGACTGGCTGCGGCAAAGAACGGCCCCGCCGGACAAAAAACCCGATTCGGAAAAAAAACCTCTCAAACCGGCTGCTTCCATACCCGCCCTGGACCAGCCGCGCCGGCTGAGCTTCAAAGAAAAAAAAGAGCTGGAAACCCTGCCTTCCATAATCGAAACGCTGGAACGGCAGCAGCAGCAACTGCACGAAGAAATGGCAGCCCCCGACTTCTATAAAAAGGGGCCGCAGATTGCCGTAGCCGCTGCCCGCCTGGAAGAAATCACCCGGCAACTGGACCAGTCCTATCGCCGCTGGCAGGAACTGGAAGAACGCCAGAGCTGACCGGCGTCAATACCAGACGGTAATGATCAGATGCGGCTCCGCCCGTTTGCCTTCCACCACGCCGACCGTAGTGGTGCAGAACTTCACCAGGATATCCGGGCTGGCGTCCAGCCATTCATTGATCTGGTCTTCCAGATATTTCATGGCCGCATCCGCCAGCTTGGTATGAAAGGTTTTCACCCGGGTGGCGCCGGTGCCGGTGGTCAACGGCCTTTTGAACTGCATGGTGTCCGGCCGGCCCAGCTTCGATTCACTTTCAAAGGTATGGATCTGGCTGGAGGGGACCACCGTGCTGGCAGGCGTGGGACTGATTCCCGCCTCCCGGGGACCCGAAGCCCCCAAAGGCGGAAGCTTGGTGTTGAATTTGATCTTGTCTTCGAAGGGAATGGGGGCGTCCTGAGATTCGTTTCTATCCATCATGACAGACTCCTGTGTTGGAGAATCGATAAACTACTGGCACGAACGATTTTGCTTACCGAAAGGCCCCTCTATCATAAAGAAAGTCTCGGCTAAGTCAACCACCGATGCCCCGGGAAATTACTTGCCGCTAAATTTTCATTGACAAATTCCTTAAATCCGCAAAAATAAGGCAGTTATGGTATTTACGATCCATCGTTATATTTTTCGTGATCTGCTGAAGACCTTCAGCCTGGCCTCGCTGGTCTTGTGCACCGTGCTGGGGCTGGGGCTGATGCTGCGTCCTCTCCAGCAGTTCAGCGTCGATCCGATCCAGGTGCCTTCCCTCATCTTCTGCACCCTGCCCATTACCCTGACGATGGTCATCCCGATTGCCGCTCTCCTGGCCGCCACCGTCAATTACGGCCGGCTGGCCGCCGATAACGAAATCAGCGCCTGCAAAAGCAGCGGGATCAGCCTGTGGACCCTGGTGTATCCGGCCCTGGCCCTGTCTCTGCTGGTGGGGATCGCCACCCTGCTGCTGGCGTTTCATGTCATCCCTTCTTATACGCAGAAATTCGATTCCATCCTGACCGCCGATGCCGAGTCCATACTCTATCGCAATATCGAAAAGCAGGGCAATCTGGATATGCTCTTCAAAGGCTACCGGATCCATGCCGACAACGCCTATCCCGAGGATCACTGCCTGACCGGTGTGGTACTGTACAAAATGGATGAGGAAAACAGCAGGGAAGTTGAGCAGATGTACGCCGCCCGCCGCGCCTGGATTTATTTTCAGCCCGGCCCGCGCATGAACGAAATCCTCCTGCGGCTCCAGTCCCCCATCGGCATTGTCGGCAACAGCTACTGGGAATTGCAGGATACTACCTTTTCCATCAGCGTTCCCAATATGTGGCGGGACGATATCAAATTCAAAAACCTTACCGATTTGAAAGCCATCCAGGAGGATATGACCCTTTTTGTGCCGGTGCAGGAACAGTTGGATAAAATTCACCGCCAGCTTCTGGCCGAAAAGTATTCCGAATGGTGCAACCGGCAGTTGAGGGAAAAGGGCTTTCTGGATGTCCTCCAGCAGGAGCACCGCCTGCGGATCCATGCCGACAATTGCATTCTGTACGGTTTAAAGAAAGAAGACAAGAAAAACCAGTCCGACCGTAACCGCACCGTGCTGTTAAATGGAGAAAACCAGGAGCCTGTCCGCGTGGATTATTATCACCAGAAAAATGACACCCAGCCGGAACGGCGGTTCGTGGCACAGAAGGCCAGCCTCTTTCTGGCCTCCGAATTCCAGAATCCTGCCGCCATTTTGACCTTAAAGGAGGTCCGGGCCACCTATCGGAATCAGTCGTATGAAATCTCCCATCAGATCTATCCCTTTCCCGATATTTCGCTGCCCGAAGAGGTTCTGGATGCATCGGGCCGCCTGACCCTGAATGAGATTTTAGATGTGAAAGGCCAAATCCCCCTGCAGCAGGCGGAACCGACCGCCTATCTGCAAAAGCTGGTGGCGGCAGTCCGCCGGGACTGCCGGGAATTGCAGGCGGAAATCCGGGCCGAAAAACACTGCCGCCTGGCCTTCGGCGTCAGTTGCGTGGCCCTGGTCCTGCTGGGCGTGGCCCTGGGCATCGTCTTTCGCAGCGGCCACCTGCTCACTGCCTTCGGCGTCAGCTTCATACCCGCCGCCCTCTGCCTGATTACCATCGTGACCGGCCAGCATATTGCCGAACAAAATGACGTCAACACCAATTCCGGCATCCTGTTCCTCTGGTCCGGGATTCTGGCGGTGATGGTGGTAAACGCATTTATTTACCGGAGGCTCCTGAAACAATAACATGAAATCCGAACCGGAACATTATAGATTCGATCTGACGGTCCTGCCGAAGATACTCGACCGCTACGTCGCCCGCGAGTTCCTGCAGAGCTATGGGATTGCGATTCTGGTGGTGCTGTCCCTGCGGGTCATTCTGGACCTGTTTGTCAATCTGGACGAATTTGCGGAAAGCAAGGAGCAGGGGATTCTGGTCGTCCTAGCCGATATTTTCCACTACTACAGCCCCCGCGTCTTCGAATATTTCCGCGATTTCGCCGGCACCAATATTATTCTGGCGGCCGCCTTTTCCCTGGCCCGCATGATGCGCCAAAACGAGCTGACCGCCGTGCTGGCCTCCGGCGTCAGCCTCAAGCGGGTCATCGCCCCGATTGTCTTTCTGGGCTTCCTGCTGAATCTGGTCATGGTGGCCGATCAGGAACTGATTCTGCCGCGCCTGGCCGACCGGCTGGTACTCAAGCATGACGAAATGGAACAGTCGCGCGAGGTGTCCGTCTGGCTGCTGCCGGATTCGATTCAGAAGCTGGGAGACCAGACCGCCTCCGATCTGAACCGGAAAATCCCCGCCGATATCCGCCAGGAAGCCCTGCTGTCCGCCGCCCGATACGAGCCTTCCGCCAGGAAGATAACCGGCTTTCTGGTCCTGCTGCGGCTGGAGGGCAAAGCCGTCGGCCGGATCACCGCCGATCAGGCGGACTGGGACCCGCTGAAACAACTGTGGGTTTTGCAGAACGGCAAATATTTCAGCTTCCAAAAGAGCCAGGACCATTCGGAGCTGGAGGCGGAGGTCCTGCCGGTCCGCTATTACCAGTCCGGCATCACCGCCGATTACCTCTGGCTCCAGCGGAATTCCAATTACAAAAGCTATATGAGTTACTTCGAAATCACCCATCTCCTGCGCCGCGGCCTCAAACCGGCCGAACGGGCCGAGGCCGTCAGCGAACGCCATTTCCGCTTCACCGATCCGATTATCAATATGGTCATGCTGCTGCTGGGCCTGCCCATGCTCGTCTCCCGTGAACGGCGCAATACCAAAACCGCCATCTTCTTGGCCATTCTCGGCGCCGGCGGCTGCTTTGTAACCACCTTCACCTGCAAACTGCTGGGCGGCGGCCTGATCAATCCCCTGCTGGCCGCCTGGATCCCCATCATCGTCTTCCTGCCCCTCTCCGTCATCGCCCTCGACACCCTCAAAACCTAGCCAAGTGGTACGACCTGCAGCGAACAGGCTTTGGCTGGCACCTTCCTGCCGCAGGCAGGGAGGTGGTCTTTCCTCTAATACCAGTCCTGTTGAGTCATCCCGATACCCAACAGCTTTGCCGACGCTCCCCCGCATACCGCTGGCTTCTAGCCCGCATTTCTCACGGGGTTTTGACGAATATATTGATAACTCCAATGATTCAGTACGTCTTATGTGCTATTTTGGGAATCGTCAACCTCGACCGTCTGTTTTCAGCGCGAATGTTTGGCCGCCTTCGAGGCCGCAGGAGCTATCTTCCGCAGGCCTATACGTATATAGGTTGAGGACAGATATCCCAGCCGGTGGTTTACCGATCCGGATTCCTCCAGCGGAACCAACCCGGTGGATATGGTGGATTATGCTTACAATGATTCCGGGATCCGCGTCAGTGCCTATTCATTTACCGTGGCGCAGAATTATCTGGACACGCAGGATGAGCAGACCTACGCGACCGGAAAGCAGACGACCCTGTACCTGATCGATGCGCAGAACCCGACCGGCTACGCCCAGGTCATTGCGGAGTTGACCTATAATAAGGCCAATCCCGACCCGGCAACAGACACGCCCACCTCGATTCGTAGCTACACCATCGGGGATGACATGCTGGCCCAGACGGATGATCCGCTGGGAAGTGGTACACCGGAGTACCTGCTTTACGACGGCCAGGGCTCTACCCGGCAGGTGATTGATATCAACAAAGTAATTTTGCCTAATGGTTCCTACTCCTACGACGCCTACGGCATGATGCTCGGCGGCAATCCGACCGCAGCAGCCCCAGCCGCCACCAACCTTCTCTACACCGGCGAACAGTACGACGCCAACCTCCAGCAATACTACCTCCGCGCCCGCTACTACAACCCCTCCAACGGCAGATTCAACCGCATGGATCCCTTTGCAGGTAACTCCAGCGATCCTCAATCGCTCCACAAATACCTCTATTGCCACGCCAATCCGATAAATGCGATTGATCCGACAGGACAGTTTGCCACATTAGAAATTCTTACTACTCTGACTACAATTGTAACTCTGGCCGCGATCTTTCTACCTCCAATCTTGACTATATACAGATCAGCTAAAGGATTACTTGAAATGTCTGAATTTGCTACGTGTGTGAGAGATCTAGCAAATAAAGGTATTATTAGCTTTGAAGAGGCACAAGAAATTCAGCACGAAGCCTTTTTGGCATCAAAAGAGATGATCTACGATGCAATTGGTGCAACCACGCAAATAATAAATGGAATTGTACAGCAGTATGCCTATAGTCTGGCGTTTGCCGCGGTGACAAGAGGACTGGCATTTGCCGCGAGCGGTTCGGTAAAAATAGCCAAGGCTGGTTCCCTAGCTATTTCGCTGGGTGACCAAGCAAGGCAGCATCATACGGTATTCAAATGTGCCGTAAAGCCATTCAAACGCCAGCGACTGTTTGAATTGCCTCAAATTTATCACGTTGGTGCTCCGGAGGGACTGCATTATAAGATATTACAAAATGAAAGATTTTCTCGTATACATCCCACCAGTGGAAGAAAAATACTTGATATCCTAGATGATATGGGAAGACAGGAATGGCTAGATGAACTTGGAGAAAGTTATAAATGGCTTGAAACAGACTGGCCAGGACAGTATAAAGGTATTTATAAATGTTACCAAAAAGCAGTTAAATCTATTGGAGGGGCCGCTGGGCTAAGATGACGGTGTATGATAAGGTGTGCAAATGAAGTATAGATTAAGATTTGGTATTGGATATGATGAGAAGAATTGGCAGTTAGAAACATTCGAAGAACAGCGACGATGTTTTTTAGAGCAATTACTTGAATCCATTGGCTCTGAAAAAGGAGAGTATTTGAATGGCGATCTTGTTTTTCATGACGCCAATCCTATGTTGGCGAATACTCTAATTCAAATCGCAAAATATTACGGATATGTTTTTAATATCGGCACATCACCCGTCTATGCATCCGAAGAAATTAATATCGTTCGTTATGTTCCATTACTTATAGATGGCGAAAGAATAGACGTTGATAAGGAGGGTCAGGCTTTAAATCAATACTCAAACATATTATGTAAAAAATGCGGCAGGCCGGACGATGATGCTGTACCTACTCCATATTATGTTGAAAAGAAAGAAATGAATAGATTATTATCCGTATTACTTGTCTGCATGGCATTTGCATCTTGTCAGGAAAGCCTTGAGGACCGTTGTGCCCGCGAAACACAAAGTTATACCAAGAAATTTTGTCCTGCCCCCGCA
>JAKQBU010000430.1 GCA_029573975.1 Planctomycetota bacterium | reverse complement strand
TATTGTACGGAGGATCAAGGCGGAAACGCCGCTGGCGGTCACGCTGAGCATGGGGGAGCGACCGGTGGCGGACCTGGTTGCCTGGCGGCAGGCGGGTGCGAACCGCTACCTGCTGCGTTTTGAGACGTCGAATCCGGTTTTGTATGAAAAGATACATCCCTCCCTGCCGAAGCAGAGCTACAACCGGTTTGATCTGCTGAAAAAATTGCGGGAGCTGGGGTATGAGGTGGGCAGCGGGGTGATGATCGGGATTCCCGGACAGAGTTATGAGGACCTGGCTCGTGATATCGAGCTGTTCCGGACGCTGGACCTGGATATGATCGGGGTCGGTCCCTATATTGCCCATCCGGCGACGCCGCTGGGGCAGGAAACCATCGATTTGACCAATGAAAATCAGGTGCCGAATACGGAGCTGATGGTGTATAAAGTGGTGGCATTAACGCGGCTGGTGTGTCCGGAAGCGAATATCCCCAGTACCACGGCGCTGGCGACGATTAATAAAGTAGATGGCCGGGAACTGGGTTTGTGCCGGGGCGCGAATGTGGTGATGCCGAATTTGACACCGAGCCAATATCGCCGTTTGTATGAGATTTATCCGGCCAAGGCGTGCATCGACGAAACGAGCCGGCAGTGCGGCGGCTGCTTGTGGGGGCGGATTGAATCCATCGGCCGTCATGTCGGCAGCGGCCAGGGAGGCAGGAAAAGAACGTAACAGGCGGCCGGCCGGTATCTCTAAATCAGGTTTGTTCTTACGAGAGAGGATAGGAGCAAATGCCCGATACGAATGTTCGACTGAATCGCCCGACGCTGGAACGACTGCTGCTGTACTATCATTTCATCCACGATCACCTGGGTAGCCATCCCGGCCAGAGCGTTTCCAGCGCCCGGATCGCGGAGCTTTTGTATATGGATGATGCCCAGGTGCGCAAGGATCTGGCGGCCATCGGGGTGAAGGGGCATCCGCACGTCGGCTTTGATATCAACCAGGTATTGGAAACCATTCGCCGCAAACTTGGTTTTAATGCAAAAACCCGGGCCGTGGTGATTGGGGCCGGACGGCTGGGCGGAGCGGTGGCTTCCTACGATGAATTTGTAGATTACGGACTGGAGATCGTGGCCTTGTTTGACAATAATCCGCAAAAAATCGGGTTGCTGATCGGAAGGCACGTAGTCCAGCCTGCCCAACAGATGGAAGCCATCATTCAGCAGCATGAAGTGGAACTGGGCATCATAACCACTCCGGCGGGCGCAGCCCAGGGGCTGGCGGACCGATTCGTAAGAGCCGGAGTGCCTGCCATCTGGAATTTCGCCCCGGTTCATCTAGTGGTTCCGCCGGGTGTGATGGTTCGTCACGAGCACCTGGCGGTCGGGCTGGCGGAATTGTCCTATCATTTAAACCGCAGAAAAACCGAACAAACGCACTTGCCTATCTGACGTGAACCGGTTATAGTTCTCCGAAAACGGGAGTGATATGTGAAGAAACTCTATACAAAATGGCATGCTCTGGTATTTCTGGTCATCGTGACTGGTATTGTTTTGAGTGCCTGGGTTTTGAACAGCCGGCCCCACTATATTGCTGTCAATTCCGCCACCTTCATGACGATGGGAACCTTTGCCCAGGTGCAGTTGCGCTGCGATAATCCGGACGTCGCAAAAGAAGCGCAGGCACGGGTGATGAAGGTTTTGCAGGAAATTGACCGGATAATGAGTACCTACCGGGATGATTCCGAGCTATCCCTGGTGAATCGGATGGCCGCCTCAGAACCCATCGCGGTATCCCGGGAGACCTTTGGAGTTTTGCAGAAAGCCCAGCATTACAGCCGTATCTCCAAAGGGGCTTTTGACATTACGGTATCTCCTTTGCTGAGTATGTGGGACCAGGCCAAAGAAAAAGGGACCTGGCCCAGTCAAGCGGAACTGACGGAAGTTCTTCAGAAAGTGGGATATCAATATCTGATTTTATCCGATGAGGAAACATGCGAGGTGTCCTTTGCCCGGGAAGGGATACAGTTAAATGTGAACGCCATTGCGAAGGGGTATGTCGTGGATAAAGCCCT
>JAKQBU010000415.1 GCA_029573975.1 Planctomycetota bacterium | reverse complement strand
TGTCATTCCGTTGCCCTGGCGAATGGCCTCGATGGTTTCCAGGTCATACCACTGATCCTGGTCGATGCCCGGGCAATGGCGGCCGGCCTGCTGCCAGTTTTCCGGGGTGCGGAGATTTTCGTTCCAGAAAGGCCAGGTGCGGCATTGGCGGGGCCGGACGGGATAGACCTGGCAGCCTTTGCCGGCTGGGGTTTGG
This sequence comes from Planctomycetota bacterium, assembly GCA_029573975.1. The sequence continues at coordinate 4,043 of JAKQBU010000415.1, read as the reverse complement.
GTGAGGAAGATACAGTCCTTGCCCGGCTGCTTTTCGATGAGGCTGAAGCGAACGCCGATGCGGCGGGTGTATTGCCGCATAAACTGTTCGGCGGTGATGCCCAGATGCCGGGCCATCGCCTCAATCTCCGGTATGTCGGTCCAGACGTAGCCCTCCTCCGGGCCGGCGCAGCAGTTACCGCAGCCCCGGCATGCGAAGGCCAGGCCGCCGGCATACCATTTCGGTTCGGTTGGTTTCTTCATAGGGCACCATTATGGCTGGGAGGCGGGATTATTCAACCGGATTATTTTGCAGGAGGGTGCGGGCGAAATCCGCCCAGAAGGTATCGGGCCGGAGGGTGATAATCTGCTGGAGATAATCCCTGGCGCTGTTGTGCAGAACCTGCTGGTCGCCCGGATATTCACTGCGATTTTTTTCGTCCAGCAGGACCAGAGCCAGTTCCAGGCGGGCTTCGATAGCGCCGTCGCTTTGGGGATACTGGGTAATCAGGTCGGCTAACCGCTGGATTTTCTGCTGGGGGTCCGGCAACAGCAGAACCAGGGCCAGCTCGATATTGTCCAGCAGCGGGTCCGGCTGGGCGGCGCTGAACTGCAGGGCCTTGAGCTGCTCCTCATAATTGAGCTGATAGGGATTCAGGGCGGCAAAGGCGGTCAGGCGTTCCTCGTGCTCGGGCAGGCCGGTGCGGTTGTCGCTGCCGAGGCGGAGCAGCCATTCGGCAATCCGTTTCTGCAGGGAAGTCAATCGCTGGTCGGTAATGGTTTTTTCAACGGGAGTAAAAACCGTACCGAGGCGAGAGAACCAGAACCCTGGTTTTTCGGAGGATTTTTTGCGGTCTTCGAGGCGGGTTTTACAGAGTTGGCCGGCTTCATCCAGCAGTTTGAGGGCCTGGCCGAAGGAGTCGGTTCCGGAAGGGTCGGAGGATTTTTGGGCTGCCAGGAGGCGAGCCAGGCGCCAGCGGGCCTCAATGGCGACATCCGAATCGGGGAAGCGGCTCAGGATTTCCTGCCAGACGTTCCGGGAGTCGGCGGAGGGGAAATTCAGGTAGAATTGTAGGGTATCCTCGTTTCGTAAGGCCCGCAGATCGACATTGAGGTCGATGATGAGGGCCTTGTAATAGAGGGCATCGGCGACCCGTTTTTCGTGGGGGTAGCGGCGGATGAATTTATCGATCTGGTCCACGGCGTTGAGCTTGGCCTGATAGAAGCGTGTGACTTCGCGGTTGGCCAGGGAGATGGGGTTGGTGACGGGGCCGCTGTCCATGACGACGGACATATCGGGGGCGGTTCCGATGCGATAGGCCCAGCGCCATTCCATGCGGAGGCGCGACATGACGACTTCGGGATTGAGATACGGCTCGCGTTCGAGACGGCGTGCCCGCTCTTCTTCGAGGAGGGGTACAATGCTGCGATTCTGGAATTCAGGGATTTTGGCCGGATTGAAGCGGCTGACCTGATCCTGGAAATCGCGTTCGGTCATGCCGATGGAGTGGTTGAAGAAGGCAACGGTTCCGGCCAGCAGGAGGGCAAAGAGCGGCATGAGGATGCCGGCGCGGTAGCGGAGAAAATGGCCGATGGAAAGCACGATAGCGAAGATGACAATACCGAAGAGAAACGCCAGTGCCCAGGGGGAATAGAGCACAGCCCAGCGGAGAATGTCCTGCTGGGGGTTTTCGCCGCTGAAGAGGATGCAGTAGAGCAGTTCGGGGATGAGGCAAACCAGGGCGGCGACAAATTTGGATTTGAAGCGGAGGGGGCGGAAGCCGGCCATGGCACAACTGACAAAGAGGCACAGGCTCAGGATGGGGTTGTGTCCCAGGAAAAAAACCATCAGGATGAAGGGGAGGCTGAAGAGCAGGTTGTATAATTGCGCAATCAGGATGGGAACGGTGCAGAGCAGGGCGGTAATCAGGGCGATGACCAGGATGTAGGTGGGGAACTGGAAGATGTTCAGCGGGGCGAGCAATTCCGGTATGAAAAACCGGGATTCATAGGGGCCTGCTAAGGGCCAGAAGGAGCCGGTCTGCAGCCGCAGATAAAACAGATTCAACAGCCCGAACAGCAGTAGGTTAATCAGCCAATAGAGGGTGCGGGCCAGGGGTGGATACTCCATGGTAGCACCGTCCGTGAACCATTTCTGGCGGTCGGATTCCGGGGCGGTTGAACTGCTGCCGTTTCGGGAGAGAGGGGGAGCGGGCCGGGCCGAGTGAGTTACACGATCTGTTTTATTGCCGTTATTTTTACCAGTCATTCTTTATCCGCAACAATCAGCAGCACCAGGCCGCCAGAGAGCAATTCCGTATGCACGGCAGCAAAGCCCGCCTGAATCAGCGATTGTTCCAACTGGGGCCGATCCAGAAACCGGAGGACCGATTGGGGCAGATAGTGATAGGCGCCGCTGCGATCTCCTGAAATGATACTGCCTGCCAGCGGGATAACAAGTCTAAAATACAGGGAATATAAGCCGGCCAGAAGGGGATGGCGGGGGAGAGCAAATTCCAGGATGACGGCTTTGCCGGACGGCTGGAGAACCCGGTAGATCTCGTTCAGGCCCTGCGGGAGGTTTTGCAGGTTTCGCAGTCCAAAGGCACAGCTCACCCGGTCGAAGCTGGCGGGGGGGAAGGGGAGGTTTAGGGCGTCAGCGCATAACCATTGGAAATTTATCTGGTTGTGGGCGTCACCGGGATTTTGTGCGAGAAAGGCCTGTTGTTTTTGGCGGGCCAGGGTGAGCATGGGTTCGGAAAAATCCAGGCCGGTGATCTGGCTGAGCCTGGGTTTCATCTCCGCGAAGGCCAGGGCCAGGTCGCCGGTGCCGCAGCAGAGGTCCAATAATTTCTGGCCTGGTGCGGCGGCGGCGGATTGGACCGCTTTTTTTCGCCAGCGGCGGTCCTGATTCAGGCTTAACAGGTGATTTAACCGGTCATAATGGGCGGCAATGGAGGAAAACATTTGTCGGACCCGCTGGGCCTTGTCGGGCATACCGTGCGGATTTTTCAGGTTTTCTCGATTCCAGAGGCTGGTCTTTTCTTGATTCATGGCGGCAAGCCAGTATATTCTATTTATGGCAGAAAGGCGAATCGTAATTCTCCCGCTTCCTGAAGGACAGGAACATTATGAGAACGTCCGATAAACAGATGGTGGATCAGGTTTTTTCCGATCAGGTGGTGGCAGGGGGGGAAGTACGGAATCTCGAGGCCCGGCGCAGCGACCTGTCGGGCTGGCGCATGTGGGATAGCCGGGTAGCGGGTCTGAAGCTGGTTGAGAGCCGGTTCAATTACTGCTGGTCGGACGGCTGCCGGCTGGAGGGGCTTTCGTTTGACCATTGTTTGTGCGAGCATGGCAGTTACAGCCGCTGCCAATGGGAGAAATTTTCCGCGACCAGTTCCTTTTTTACCGCCGGGCATTTCCGCCAGTGCTCGTTCTCCCAGAGCGGCGTCGGTTTGAATAGCTTTGGATTGTGCGTGTTTGAGGATACGGCGTTTCGCCATTCGCGGATGAGCGAGGTTTCCTTTATCGGGTCGGTGTGGCGGGACTGCGTTCTGGAGGATGAGGACTATTTTTTTGTGCGGTTTCCGTCGGCGATTTTTATTCGCACGGTTTTTAGCCGCTGCATGCTTCGCAAGGCGATTTTCCGCCGTGCCCGGTTTATCGACTGCCGGCTGGTGTCCTGCCAGTTGCCGGAAGCCGTTTTTGAAAACGCCCAGTTTGAAAATACTATCCTGGAAGACACTGATTTGAAGCAGGCTGCCAATCTAAGCGGGGTGCAGGGGGTGAGGTTATGATCGGCAGCGGGATGATCTTCCGGCGGTTCACGGTAGGGTCTTATCCGATTAACGGGTATCTGCTGGCGGATGCGGAAACGCACATTGGGGTTTTCATCGATCCGGGCGGCTTTCACGAGGAGATTGCCGCCTATATCGAGGAAAATAAAATATCCCTGCGCCACATCTTTTTTACGCACGGTCACGCGGACCATACCGAAGGTTTGCCTGAATTTATGAATCGCTATTCGGTCCAGTCGTATGCCGGCAGGGATGAGGTGCGGGC
>JAKQBU010000408.1 GCA_029573975.1 Planctomycetota bacterium | reverse complement strand
CCGGAAAGATTCTGACCGGTGGTGTGGATTCCAACGCCCTGCAGAAGCCGAAGAAGTTTTTCGGGGCGGCCCGGAATATCGAGCATGGCGGGTCGCTGACCATTCTGGCCACGGCCCTGATCGAGACCGGCTCGAAGATGGACGAAGTGATTTTTGAAGAGTTCAAAGGCACCGGCAATATGGAGCTGCATCTGGACCGCCGCCTGGTGGACCGGCGGACGTGGCCGGCGATTGACATCAGCCGCAGCGGCACCCGGAAGGAAGAATTGCTGCTGGACCCGAAGGAGCTGGAACTGGTCTATCGGCTGCGCCGGGTCTTGAGCGATATGAATCCGGTGGAGGCGATAGAATTGCTGAAGAGCCGGCTGCAGAAGGTCAAGAGCAACGCGGAGTTCCTGATGACGATGAACCTGAATTAAACGGCGGTTCTCCCTATGTTTTCGGCAGGGGGGTATTGACAAAACAGGTGTTTTCTGTCAAGATTCCGGGAGTGGCCGACCTTTTGCAGGATGACCGAACCGTCAAAAGTCGATGTTGACATCCAAAATCGGCTCTGGCTCCCCAATAACAAGGGGCCGAAGAGCTTTTGACGCTGGCGTCCAGGATGGCAGCATGAAAAACCGTCATGCGGTCGTCTGGATGAAAGGGTAAGGCCGATCCGGATTTTTCTGATAGAATCAGGTGTGGTAAAGAGATGCCGGTTTTTGAGATTTATGACAGCAGGAATCCGCGTCGAATCAAGGTAGAATTGCCGCGGATCACGGTCGGGCGGATGGCGGATAACCAGTTGTATCTTGACGAGCGGCAGGCCTCGCGGAAACATTGTGAAATCTACCTGGATAACGGCCGGTATTATTTGCGGGATTTGTGCAGCCGCAACGGGACGCTGCTGAATCAGGATAAGGTGGAGAAGGCGGAGCTGCTTTTTGACGGGGATGAGATCGGGATCGGCGGTTCGACGATCCGATTCTGGAGCGACCTGGAGAAGATCGACCCGAAAGCGGCCAGGCTGCCGCTCTACGATCTGGACAAACTCAAGAAAGCGGAGGAGAAACAGGCCCGCAAAACGAAAGGGAAATAGGATTTGGCGGGCAGCGGGGCAGGGCCAACCGGTTGTGAAAGAAATAGCGGAGCTGAAAAAGATACTGCTGCAGGGAGCAGGGGGTTTCTCCCCGGCGGCTGAGGCGGCGGAATTTTTCCGGCAGAGGGGAAAATCCGCGGAGGGGGCCGGAATCCAACTGGAATCGTATGGCAATTGGGGATCGTATGGCCGGTTGCTGGCGGCGATTCTGCATGAAAAGCTGGGGCGGCCGGTGCTGTTTGTAACGGCGCATATCGGGGAGGCGGACCAGGCGCAGGATGATCTGGAGACATTTGGCGGGGAAGGGGTGGAATTATTCCCAGCCTCGGAGCGGATGGAAGGAGAGACGGAGCCGACTTCCGAAGTAGCCTGTGAGCGGCTGCGGCTGTGCCAGCAACTGGCGCAGGGGGATTTTCCCGGGATGATGGCAGCTTCGGTATGTGCCCTGATGCAGCCGGTGCCGTCGGCGGCCTTTTTGCGGGAGCAGTCCTTTTTCCTGGAAGAAGGCAGGGACTATGAAGGAGGGCCGGAAGCGGTCTTGCCGTGGCTGGCGGACCATCAGTACGAGCGGGTGGATCAGGTGGAGGCGGCGGGTGAGTTTGCCGGGCGGGGCGGGATCGTGGATATTCTGGGGCCGGGCCAGGATCAGCCGGTGCGGCTGGAGTTTTTCGGGGACCGGCTCGAGTCGCTGCGGTATTTCGACCGCGATACGCAGCGTTCTACCGCGCCGATCCGGCAGATTCGGATTGCCACCTGCCGAAGCCTGCCGGCAGGGGAAGGGGCGTCGATGCTGCCGGATTATCTGCCGGGGAGCACCCTGGTGGTGATAGAGGAAAGCGGGCAGGTACAGGAAGCAGGCCGGATTTTTCTGGAGCGGATGAATCATCCGCAGGGGATGTATCCGGTGGAGGCGGTGCTGCGGAAGATCGGGAGCTGGGACCGGCTGTTCCTCCATACATTTCCCGGCCAGATGGGATTGGAATCGGTGCGGCTGGGCGCCCAGTCGGTACAGCAGTATGAACGGCGCGGGAAAGAGGCGCTGGAAGAGCTATGGCGGCAGCGGGATACGAACCGGGTGTTTCTGTTTTGCGAGAATGCGGCGGAACAGCAGCGGGCCTGGGAGTTACTGGCGGAAGTCGCGGGCGCAAAAAAGGGAACCATACCGGATCTGGCAGAACGGTTTTTTTTGCCGGTAGGATTTGTGCAGGAGGGATTTGCCTTGCCGCAGGCGGGTTTGCTGGTTGTCAGCCATCATGAGTTGTTAGGCCAGAATCCGGTGCGGCGGCGGCTGCGTAAGCTGAAAAGCGTGCAGGCGATTGACTCGTTTGCGGATCTGGAAAAGAACGATCTGGTGGTGCATGTGACGCACGGGATCGGGCGGTTCCTGGGGATGAAGACGCTGACCAAGGGGGGCCGGCAGGAAGAATATCTGGCGCTGGAATATGCCGGCAAAGCGCTGGTGCATGTGCCGGCCAGCAAGATCGACCTGGTGCATAAGTACGTAGGATGCCGGACGGGGCGGATGGTGCTCTCGCGGCTGGGCGGCAAAAGCTGGGAGAAGCAGAAGCAGAAGGTGCGGGAGGCGGTGGAGGATGTGGCCTCGGAACTGCTGGAGATTCAGGCCCAGCGGCAGAGTATGCCGGGGATCCGGTTTCCGGATGATACGGTGTGGCAGAAGGAATTTGAGGAATCGTTTTTGTACCAGGAAACGGATGACCAGCGGACGGCGAACCAGGAAATCAAGAGGGACATGCAGTTGAGCCGCCCGATGGACCGGCTGCTGTGCGGGGATGTGGGGTACGGCAAGACGGAGCTGGCGATCCGAGCGGTGTTCAAGGCGGTGGAAACCGGCAAACAGACGGCGGTGCTGGTGCCGACGACGGTGCTGGCGGAACAGCATTACCGCACCTTTACGGAGCGGCTGGCGGATTATCCGTTTGTGGTGGAGTCGATCAGCCGGTTCAAGACCGGCCGGCAGGCCCGGGAGATTCTCGACCGCACCGCCCGCGGGCAGGTGGATGTGCTGATCGGGACGCACCGGATTTTGAGTGGGGATGTGCGGTTTAAGGATTTGGGGCTGGTGATTATCGATGAGGAACAGCGGTTCGGGGTGGAGCACAAGGAGCGCCTGAAGCGGATGCGGACGACGGTGGATCTGCTGACGATGACGGCCACGCCGATCCCGCGGACGCTGCACATGGCGCTGCTGGGGCTGCGGGATATTTCCTCGCTGGCGACGCCGCCGCTGGACCGGCGGAGCATTGTGACGGAGGTATGTGCCTATGACCGGCAGCGGATCCGGGAGTCGATCCTGCGGGAGCTGGCGCGGGAGGGCCAGGTGTATTATCTGCATAACCGGGTACACAATATTCTGAGTGTGGCGGACCAGTTGCAGCAGTTGGTTCCGGAGGCCCGGATTGTGGTCGGGCACGGGCAGATGCCCAAACACGAACTGGAACAGAAGATGCTGGAGTTTGTCCGGCATCAGGCGGACGTTTTGGTGTGCACGACGATTATCGAATCAGGGCTGGATATTCCCACTGCCAACACGATCATCATCTGTGACGCGGACCGGTTCGGGCTGGCGGAACTGCATCAGTTGCGGGGCCGGGTGGGGCGGTACAAGAACCGGGCGTATGCGTATATGATGCTGCCGGCGCGGCGAGCGATTACCCCGACGGCCAGCAAGCGGCTCAAGGCGATCGAGGAATATTCCCAGCTGGGATCGGGATTCCGGATAGCGATGCGGGACCTGGAGATCCGCGGGGCGGGCAATATCCTGGGGATCGAACAGAGCGGGCATATTGACGCGGTGGGTTACGAGATGTATTGCCAACTGCTGGCGCGGGCGGTGCGGCAGAGACAGGGGCAAAAGGAGCCGGCGGAGCTGACAACGCATCTGGAGCTGAATATCAGCAGCCACATTCCGCGGAGCTACATCGCTTCGGAGCGGCAGCGGATGGATGCGTATCGGCGGCTGGCGGCGGCGCGGACGAAAGGGGAGCTGGAGCTGTTGGAGCAGGATTTGTCCGATCAGTTCGGCCAGCCGCCGCGGTCGGTGCTGGATTTATTGCAGTTGGCGGAAATCCGGATTCTGGCGGGCCCCTGGTCGATTCGCAGTATCGTGCAGCAGGAGCCGGACCTGATTTTTACGCTGGATCACGAGCCGGTAGAAAACCTGACGGCCCAGCCCGGTACCAAAGAATCACGCGAGGGAAACCTGATCAACCGCTTGTTTGCCGGGGTCCCGGGATCGGTGCGGATTATCGATTATCAAACGGTGCATGTGCGGCTGGCGGAAAAGTATTTTGCGGCGCCGGCGAATCTTTTATCGCTGCTGCGGAAGATGCTGGATAAGAAGAAACGAGAATGAATTGTCTATCTATTTTCTTTTATATCAATGGTTTATACAAAATCAGGCCCTGGCCGACTCAAAGCGGCTCTATGAATCGCCGGAAAAGTCCGGAAAATATTGCCCGGCCGGCGAATATCGGATATAATCCTGCCAAAATAAGGAGTTTACATGCTACAGGTACGTCATTTATTGGTGCTGACAGGATTGGTTTGGGGCGGGGTGAGCTTTTCCTATGCCCAGGTATCTTCTGAGACAGTAATTTCCACGGACCCGAATGTACTTGCAGCCGATTCGCAAATAGTTCCGGGAGCGGTATTGCGGATCAATAACGATGCGCTGACCTCGGCGCAGGTAATCACCCAGCCGGAACTGCGGGCGAATCTGGAACAATGGGCGGGGGAGCTGGACCGGCAGCAGTTTTTGGCGCGGGCGGAAATGGCGGTGGCCAAGGAGGTGCGGGATCAGATTTTTGACCTTTTGTTATATCAACATGCGATTAAAGATCTGGAAAAACATGATGATTTTGAAAAAGTGATTGAAAAGGAGCTGGCGGAAGCAAGGAAGCGGCTGATCGGATCTTATAACGGCATCGAGGCCCAGGCGCAGGAGGAACTGGCCAAGAAGGGGTCCAGCCTCGAAAAAGAGCTGGAGGCGATTAAGCGCCGCATGGTGGTCCAGAGTTATCGAGAAACCTATTTTATGCCGACCCAGGACATTACGCGCGGGCAGATGATGCAGTATTACCGCCGGCATCTGGAAGACCAGTTTCAACAGAAGGCGGAGATTCAGTTTCAGATGATTGAAATTTTGGCAGCCAGGTTTCTGGAGGAAACGGAGCGGACCAGTCCCAGCGCCGAGCAAAGAGCCGCCGCGAAAGAAAAAGCCCGCCAGGCG
>JAKQBU010000391.1 GCA_029573975.1 Planctomycetota bacterium | reverse complement strand
TTCCTGATGGCGGTCATCATTCCGGGCAATCCGTTCAAGCAGAGCGAGCGGAACCTCAGCCCGGAAGTGCAGCGGGCGGTGGAGGCGCAGTATAAGGCGGATGACAATCTGGCCTTCTATTTTGACTATCTGGGCCATCTGTTTCAGCCGGTCCAGTTTGTGCGGGGGACGGGGCCGCTGGTGGATCTTGGGCCTTCCTGGCAGTACCGGGACTGGACCTGCAACCAGATTGTAGCAGAGGCGCTGCCGGTCTCGATCGGGTTGGGGCTGACGGCCATGTTTTTGGCGACGGTGCTGGGGGTGCCGATCGGGGTGATCAGTGCGGTCCGGCGGAACAGTTTGATTGATTACACCTCGCTGGGGATTGCGCTGATCGGTATCTCGCTGCCGACGTTTGTGACCGGTACGGCTTTGCTGATCTTCTTTTCGGTGATGCTGGGCTGGCTGCCGGTCGGCGGGTGGGGGAAGCTGTCGCAGCTTTGGCTGCCGGCGATAACGCTGGCGTTTCCGTTCATGGCCTATATCGCCCGGCTGACCCGGCTGGGGATGCTGGATGTGCTGGAGAGCGATTACATCCGTACCGCCCGGGCCAAGGGGCTGGCTGAGCGGGCCGTCATCTGGAAACATGCCCTGAAAAACGCCTTTTTGCCGGTGCTGAGTTTTCTGGGGCCGGCCTGTGCGGCAGCCCTGACCGGGTCGTTTGTGATCGAGAGTATTTTTAATATCCCCGGGCTTGGCCAGCATTTCGTGGCCAGTATCCTGAACCGGGACCGGGCGATGATTCTGGCGACGGTGCTGGTGTATTCGGCGGTGATTGTTTTCTTTAATCTGCTGGTTGATTTTACCTATTCGCTGGTGGATCCGCGGATCGAGGTGGGTAAAGCATGAGTATTGTCAGCAGCCCCACCGCCGTCTTATCCATGGAAACACCGTCCGTCTCACCCCGGAATCTGGCCTGGCGGCGGTTGCGGCGGAGCAAACCGGCGATGATCTCGATGGGGGTTTTGTTTATCATTTTAGCGGCCTGTGTGGGCACGGCACCGGTTTCCATGCATCAATACCAGAGTCAGGAACTGGATTTCAACCGCCAGCCGCCGCAGTTACAGCCGGTATTTGCCCCATTTGGGTATGACACACTCGGCCGTAACTTGTTCTGGCGCTGCATGTTCGGGGGGCTGGTGAGTTTGGGGATCGGGCTGGCGGCGGCGGCCATTTCGGTAGGTATCGGGACCTGCTGGGGTACGGTGGCCGGGTGGTACGGGGGTAGAGTTGACAATATTATGATGCGGCTGGTTGACATTCTATACGGCTTGCCTTATATTCTGCTGGTTATATTACTTAAGATTGCTTTTGAACCGAGGTTAATCGGTTTTCTTGAGTATTTTTTCGGGCCCGGCCAGGATCGGGTGGCCAACGTCGTGATCCTGTTTGCCGCGATCGGCGGCGTCAGTTGGCTAACCATGGCTCGTGTGATTCGCGGACAGGTACTCTCGCTGAAGGCCATGCCGTATATCGAGGCGTCGCGAGCTTTGGGAGTGCCGACCCGGTTCATTCTGCTGAGGCATATGCTGCCCAATCTGATCGGCCCGATCATCGTGTATGCGACGCTGACGGTCCCGCAGGCGATTTTGCAGGAATCGTTCCTGAGCTTCCTGGGGATCGGCATCCAGGCGCCGGTGCCGACGTGGGGGTCGCTGGCGGCCGAAGGCGTGAAAGCCGTCAATACCGTGGTGAGCTTCTGGTGGACGGTGCTGTTTCCGTGCGGTCTGCTGGGGTTGACGCTGCTGTGCCTGAATTTTATCGGCGACGGGCTGCGGGATGCGTTCGATCCGAAAACAAAAAGGACAAAATAAAGTAAACCACAGAGGACACGAAGGTCGTGGAGAAAAGAGAAAAAATTTAGACAGGATAACAGGATTGTCAGGATGGAAAATATATAAGAAAATATTTGAACAAAAGGAAACGAAGAAAACAAAGAAAATAATATGAGAGAGATATGCTCTGTGAATCTCTGTGATCTCCGTGGTTGAAAAATTATAAAGGAATTGAATGATGATGCGTTATAAAAGATGGCTGGTGGTCGTAGCGATTCTGTCGCTGATGGTTGGTGGGTGCCGCAAACCCACCTCGGAAAATGAAGCCGGCCAGGCTGTGTATGACCCGGCGAAAGACCCGCTGGTGAATCCGCCGGTGATGTTTGAGCCGGCGCCGGAGGATCTTGCTCAGATTGCTACGGATGAAACGCTGTATTTGGTTTTGGAGGGGAATCCCAATACTTTGAATCCGTTGTTTATATCGTCCATGGTTGAATTTTTGATGGTGGACACGTTATATTCCGGTCCTTTTACTTTTGATAAAGACATGGTGTGGAAGCTGAGTGATGATTATGTCGATCATTTTGAAGAATCGGAGGATCATACCGTCTGTATTTTGAAATTGAAACCGGGCCTTACCTGGCATGACGGAGTGCCGCTGACCGCGCATGACATCGTGTATTCCTGGGGGCAGATTCTGGATGACCGGGTTCCCTGTCAAACGCAAAAGGCCACGACCGAACCGATCAAGGAATGTGTAGCGATTGACGATCTGACGGTGAAATATGTGCAGCCGGATGGATTGGCTACGCGGCTTTGGAATTTGATATTTCCGATTATTCCCAAGCATATTTTTGAGGTGGATAAGGCCAATAATCCCGATTTGCTGAGCGGAACGTATTATAATCAGCAGGCTCGCCATCCGGTGGGGAGCGGGCCGTACAAAATCGTGGAATGGATCGAAAACGACAAGATTGTGGTTGAGCGATGGGAAGACTATAAGGGGAAAAAGCCTTATTTCAAACGAATCGTATTCAAGATTATCCCGGATCAGAATATGTGCTTACTGGCGTTTGAAAAGGGGGATATCGATGTGATTTGGCATATGAACGCCCAGCAGTTTGCGTACGAATCCAATACCGACAGTTTTAAAAGAGTGGGCCATAAAAGCCTGGGACGGGAGTGGGGATTCAGTTATATCGGGTGGAATATGGACGGCAGCAATCCCTTCTTTACCGACAAGCGGGTTCGCTATGCCATGACGCATGCCCTGAATCTGCCTTTGATACGGGAAAAGATATTATATAATTTGCCGACGATTTGCCTGGGGGAATATCACCCGGATTCCTGGATGTTTAGTCCGGACGTTCAGCCACTGGGGTATGACCTGGAACGATCCAAGGCCCTGCTGGATGAAGCGGGTTGGGTGGTGGATCCGCAGGACGGCTGGCGTTATAAAACCATCGATGGGGAAAAGGTGAAATTTACTTTTACCCTGACCTATTCGCAGGGATCCGCCTCGACGCCGAAAATTGCCGCTGTGTTTCAGGAGGATTTGAAGAAAATCGGGGTGGAGATGCAAACGCACGTTTTTGAATGGGCGACCTTTGTCCAGAAAATCCGAAAGCACGAATTTCAAGCGGAAACGGCTGCCTGGGGAACCGGCACCGATCCGGATACGAGCTGGAATCTCTGGCGGACGGAGGAGTATATAACGGGAAGAAATTATGGGGGGTATTCCAATCCGATCGTAGATGAGCTGTTTGTGCAGGGGCGCAAGGAATTCGATTTTGAAAAGCGGAAAAAGATTTATCAGGAGATTCATAAAATACTTTATGAAGATCAGCCTTATACCTGGATGTTTAACGCGGCCTCTCTTTCGGCGATCAATAATCGGATTCGAGGTGTTCAATTCAGTCCGCGCGGCATCTTTAATTTTGATCCCAGTTTTTACGGCTGGTGGGTGCCGAAAGGGCAGGCGAAGCACGCGGTGGCGATGCCATAAGGATTTTAATTAGAAAGGAAATCTCTATTCAATGATTATTCAGGTGAGAACAGGGCATTCAGCCCTTTTACTAACGTGCGGGGCTTGGATAAGACAATTATTAGAGGTTGTCCCATGTAAAACCGCGGGTGCAACAAGTTGCACACCCTCCTAGATTTTTATAGGTTCTATGTTTAATTATATAGTCAGACGTCTGTTAATCGCGATACCCACCCTGTTTGGGATCACGCTGGTTACCTTTCTGATTATCAATCTGTCACCGGGGGATCCGGCCCAGATTCAGACGCAGGGCATTATGGATTCGAAGGTGTCGATTCGGGTATATGAGGAATTGCGAAAATATTACGAG
>JAKQBU010000377.1 GCA_029573975.1 Planctomycetota bacterium | reverse complement strand
CGTTCGCCAACATCAACTGTCTGTTTTCAGCGTGAATTTTTGTCCGCCTTCGAGGCCGCAGGAGCTATCTTCCGCAGGCATATAAGTATATATGTTGAGGACAGATAGCGACGAGAACGAAGAAGGCGGGCAAAAAGACCGCTGAAAATCGAAAGTCCGTGAGAAATGCGGGCTTGGCCACATATCTCACAGGATTTTTACATATATAATTCTATAACATTGCTGTGCAAAAATAGCTTGCCTTGGCCGCCGGCATATGCTATAATTGACGATTGTCGACATGTATAAAGGAGCGACATTCTGATATAATTTTCTATAATTATCTATTAAATAAATACTTACGAAATATTTTACATGTATCAAGAAAATCGAAAATTATTGCTATTTCTATGTTTTTTCAGCTTTCTGCCAGCCCTTGTCCCTTCCGCCCTGGCTGACAGCGTGGTGGTCTTCAACGAGATTATGTACCACCCAGCCGCCAATGAACCTTTGCTGGAATGGATTGAATTTCACAATCAGATGGCCCTTGATGTGGATATGTCCCGCTGGTCGGTCCGCGGCGGCGTAAATTACGATTTCCCCGAAGGAACTATCATCCCAGCCGGCGGCTATCTCGTTTTGGCCGTTTCCCCGGCGGACCTCCAGGCGCAGAGCGGTTACGCCGGCGCCTGCGGCCCCTGGCAGAGCGGCGATCGCCTTTCCAATTCCGGGGAAGAGCTGATTTTACGCAATAACGCCGGGCGGATTATGGATCAGATCACCTACGGGGACAGCGGCAGATGGCCCGTCGCTCCCGATGGTTCAGGGGTATCGCTGGCCAAAATAAACCCCGACTCAGCCGGCGAACCGGCTGAAAACTGGACTTATAGCGCCCAGGTCGGCGGTACGCCGGGGGAGGAAAACTTTCCGGCCGAAGCACTGCTGGGGGATCCGGTTACGCTTTTGCCCATTGATGCCGCCTGGCGCTATAACCAGACCGGCAGCAATCTGGGGACAAACTGGTATCAAACCACCCACCCGGCCAACGGTACCACCTGGTTCCAGGGCCAGGGGCTGTTCGGACTGGCGGCCTCGGCCTTGCCGGAACCGATTCGTACCCCGCTTACGGTTTCCTCCGCGAAGATCACCTATTATTTTGAAACGGAATTTGATTTTACCGGCGATCCCGGGGCCGTTCAGCTTTATCTGAATCATATCATCGATGATGGCGCGGTGGTATATCTGAACGGTACGGAGGTGTACCGCCGTTACCTGCCCGGCGGGACCATCGCCTATAACACCTATGCCAGCCAGGCAGTCCCGGATGCCAATTCCAGCGGTGATATCCTGATTTCCCCGGCTGCGCTGATACAAGGTACCAATGTCCTGTCGGTCGAAGTCCATCAGGTTGAAAGATACACCGTCACGGTACCTACTTTGATTGAAATCGGTGGCGGCGACGGTTTCGGCGGAGTACCCGAAAACCTGTCCCTGCAAAACGGCGCTGTTGCCTTTGCCAAAGACTGCCTGCCCGGTTATTCCATTCATCAGATTCCTCATCTCAACGACGGCAGCTACGGAAACAGCAACAGTTGGATCGCCAACTCCGCCTATAGTTTCGCCGGCATCGACCTGAACGGCTCCTTTTCCATCGACCGCATTGCCTGGGGGCGGGCCAATGACAGCTCCCTTACAGATCGCTGCCTGGGAACCTATATCCTCCAGTACACCACCGTCGCCCATCCCGACGAAACCACCCCCAGTGGGAGTTGGACCACCTTTCATACCGTAACCTATGACTATTCAACATCTTTTCCGTATCTGCGGCATCTCTATCAGTTTCCGCCCATCACCAATGTAACGGGGGTTCGCATACTGGTTAGCGATTCATCCACCTGTATCGATGAGATAGAAATTTACCAGGCGGATGCGGCAGATATTGTTTTCGGTGCCGAACTGAACTGCCGGGAAACCATCGCTCCGGATAGACCGGTGCGGATTAATGAAGTGGCGCCGGCGAACGCGGCTTCGTTCTGGGTGGAACTAATCAATGACAGGCAAGCCAGTATCGACCTGGAAGGGTATGTGCTGCGCTGTGCCGGCGAAACGGATGCCAGTTACATTTTTCCCAGCCAGCCCCTCGCGGCCGGCCAGCGTCTGGCGGTAAACGAAACCACCCTTGGCTTTCACCCGGCGGACGAAGACAGGCTGTTTCTTTACTTGCCCGGCCAGACGTCGGTGGCGGACGCCGCCGCAGTCAAGAATTCCCTGCGGGCCAGGTTCCCCGAAGCCACCGGCAACTGGCAGTATCCCGACAGCGCCACCCCCGGCTCCGCCAACAGCTTCACCTTCCACGAAGAAATCGTCATCAACGAAATCATGTACCATCCGCGCCCCCTGCCGCTGGAGCCGGCTGTGCCGGGAACGTATGACACAACCACCCTGCTTGCCATCGATAATGGTACTGCCTGGCGTTACAACCAGTCCGGCATTGATTTGGGGTCCGGCTGGTCTGCCGTGGCCCACCCGTCATGGCTGGAAGGGAAGGCTCTCCTGGCGCGTGAAACGGCCGCCCTGCCGGAACCGATTCGCACCACTTTGACGACTTCTTCCTCCCGGATTGTGTATTATTTTGAGACGGAATTTGAATTTACCGGGGATCCGGCCACTACCGAACTGCAATTGCGGCATATTATCGATGACGGGGCGGTTTTTTATCTCAATGGCGTGGAAGTGCTCCGTTATAACCTGTCGGAAGGGGCTACGTTTGCCTCTCCGGCCGTTGACAACGCGGTGTATAGTGAGTATGAAACCATAGCCGCGGACAGCCTTGTCGTGGGGACCAACCGGCTTTCGGTCGAGGTGCGCCAGCAGAGCACCACCAGTTCCGATGTGGTTTTTGGCGTAGAACTCCTGGCCGCCATCCAGATTACTCCGCCCATCCCCGCCCTGCCTTATCGCGAATCGGATGAGGAATGGATCGAGCTGTACAATCGCAGTGATCATGCTGTAGATCTGACCGGGTGGAAAATAAGGGATGCCATAGATTTTGATTTTCCCTCTTCCACCACTATCGCCTCGAACGGGTATCTGGTTATTGCTCGAAACGCCACGGATCTTCAAGCAAAATATCCCACTATTGAGATCATGGGTGATTATGACGGGCAATTAGCCAACAGCGGGGAAACCATACAGTTGATCGACGAAAATGGCAACACGGCTGACGAGGTCCGCTATTATGACGGGATTCCCTGGCCGGACTATGCCGACGGCTACAGCGCCAGCCTGGAACTGCGTAACCCCTGGGCGGATAATACCAAACCGCAGGCCTGGGCCGCCAGTAACGAAGGCAGTTGGAATCCCTGGAAAACCTATTCTTACAGCGGTACCGCCTCCCAGGGATTCGGACCAACGCAATGGAACGAATATATTCTCGGCCTGCTCAACAGCGGAGAAGTGCTGCTGGACGATATCAGCGTCATCGAAGACCCCCAGGGTACGGCTATTGAGGTGATTCAGAACGGCAGCTTCGAAACAGATACCATCGGCGGCAGTCCCAACAAATGGCGGATCATCGGCAACCATCACGGCCAGGTAGTGGCCGACCCCGATAATCCGTCCAATAAAGTATTGCTTCTCACCGCCACCGGCGATACCGACTTTCGTCACAATCATGCCGAGACCACCTTTGCCGGCAACCGGGCGATTGTGGATGGGGGTGAGTACCAGATTTCCTTCAAGGCCAAATGGCTGGGCGGCATCAACCTGCTGAACTCGCGCATCTATTTCATCCGGCTGGCCAACACCATAGAATTGGATGTGCCGGCATACAACGGCACCCCCGGCCAGCAGAATTCCTGCTGGCAAGCCAACCTGGGCCCGACTTTCAGTCAACTGAACCACAGCCCCGTCGTCCCGGAGATATACGAACCGGTTACCATTTCCGTCATAGCGGATGATCCCGATGGTATCAATTACTGCCAGCTCTGGTGGCGGCTCGACGGGGGAGGCTGGGCCAGCCAAAACATGAACCACCAGGGAGACGGTTTATACTCCGCCCTGATCCCCGCCCAGACCGCCGGGGCGGTTGTCCAGTTCTATGTGGAAGCCCAGGACAGCCTGGGAACCGTGAGTTATTACCCCGCGGAAGGTCCGGATTCGCGGGCTTTGTATCAGATTCAGGATGGACAGGCATATGAGGGCGGTCTCCAGAATTTCCGCGTCATCCTTTTATCCGAGGATAATAACACGCTTTTCACCGAAACCAACCTGATGAGCAACCAGCATTTGGGCTGCACGGTGATATATAATGAAAACGAGGTATATTACCATACGGGCGTCCGGCTCAAGGGCAGCCCCGCCGGCCGGGCCCGCGATGGGGACGCCTACCAGAGTTATAACATTCATTTCCCGGCCGACCATCTCTTCCGCGGCGTCCATGCTTCCGTCGGTATCGACCGCTCCGGACGCGCTCCCGTCGTCAGAGGCCAGGATGAAATCTACATCAAGCACATGTTCAACCATGCCGGCATCCCCAGTATGTACGATGACCTGGTTTACCTGATTGTACCGAAAACCAGCCATATCGGCTCCGCCCTGCTGATGATGGCCCGCTACGAAGATGTGTTCCTGGACTCCTGGTGGGAAAACGGCTCTGAGGGCACGGTCTTCAACCTGGATTACACCTATCATCCGGTTACCACCGTCGATGGAAATCCGGAAAGCCTCAAACCGCCCATGCCCGACGGGGAAATCGCCACCGACTTTGTCTATTTCGGCCAGGATAAGGAAACCTACCGCTGGCCCATGCAGATCAAGAGCAATTACCGCAAGGATGACTTCAGCGGCCTCATCAACTTCTGCAAAACCCTCTCGCTGCCCTCCGCCCAGTTGCAGCAGCAGATTGAAAACGTCATGGATGTGGATGAAGTCGCCCGGTGCATGGCGTTGGGAAGCCTGTGCGGAATCGCCGATTCCTATTTCACCGGTGCCGTTCACAATCTGCGAGTCTTCGTCCGGCCGGATCAGAAAGTAGTGGCCCTGCCCTGGGATATGGACTTTGTATTTTGTGCCGGCACGGCCAGTCCCGTACTTTCAGCAGCCGGAAAGATTCAACAGATTTTCCAACTGCCCGGCTACCGGCGTTTGTACTACGGCCATCTGCAAGACCTGGTCAATACCACCTTCAATACTACTTATATGACGTATTGGATGCAGCATTACAGCAGCCTGCTGCCCGGCCAAAATTTTACCACGCAACTGCCCTATATTCAGGCCCGGAGCGACTATGCCCTGACGCAACTGCCGGCCCAGGTCCCCTTTGCCATTACCACCAGCAGCGGCAGTAATTTCTCCGTGGATACCACCGGTGTTACCCTGGAGGGATCCGGCTGGATCAACGTCCGCTCCCTCCGCTGGGCCGAACAGAACCAGCCGCTCACCGTCACCTGGACCTCCGACAGCACCTGGGAGGTTAATATCCCACTCGAACCCGGCGCCAACCTGATTACCCTCCAGGCCTTCGATTTTCAGGGCAATCCCCTGACCTCAGACTCGATCACCGTTACCAGCACCGTCGCCCAGCGGCCCCTGCGGCAGTATCTGCGGGTCACGGAGCTGATGTACGCCCCCCTGGGCGAGAGCAATTACGAGTTTATCGAATTCTGCAACACCGGCCCGGAAACCCTGGACCTGACCAGCCTCTACTTTAGCAGCGGCATCACCTTCGCCTTTGCCGGCAGCGGTATCACCACCCTGCCCCCCGGCCAATACCTGGTACTGGCCAAAAATCCCGCCGCCTTTGCCGCCCGCTACAACACTGGCGGCCTGAACCTCGTCGGCCCCTACGACGGCAAGTTCGCCAACGAGGGCGAAACGGTCCGCCTCCAGGGCCAGTACGATGCCCTCGTGCTCGATTTCGAATATCAGGACAGTCGCGGCTGGCCGCCCGCCGCCGATGGCCCCGGCCATTCCCTCGTGCCGCTGGCTTCCGCCATCCCCCAGCAGGACCTCGGCTCCCTCTGTTACGGCGGCAACTGGCGGGCCTCCACCTACCGCAACGGCTCACCCGGCCAGGCGGACCCCTCCGCTCCGGCCTCCGTCCTGCTCAACGAGATCATGGCCCACACCGATTACACCAACCCCGCCTACCCGGATTACGATTCCAACGACTGGATAGAACTATACAACCCCACCGATTCCGCTATTACGCTGGCGGCCGGTCAGTGGTATCTTAGCGATAGCGATACCAACCTGACTAAATGGCCGATCCCCACCGCCGTCATCCCCGCCCGCGGACGCCTCAGCTTCGACGAGATTACCGGCTTCCACCACCCCCTCACCTCCGGCTTTGGCCTCGACCAGGCCGGGGAAGCGGTGTACCTCTGCCACCTGCCCGGCACCGCCGCCGACCGGGTGGCGGACTGCGTCAAATTCAAGGGGCAATCGGAACTGGCCTCCTGGGGCCGCTTCCCGGACGGTGATTCGTACTGGCAGGCCTTGCCGCCCAGCCGCGACTTGGCCAACCAGCCGCCCGCCGGCCACACCTCCATCAGCGAGGTAATGTATTACCCGCTGCAGTTCTCCGCCAATGAAGAATATATCGAGCTGTACAATCCCACCCCCCAGCCGCTTTCCCTGTGGGACTTCGACCTGTCCGCCGGCTGGCGGCTCGACGGCGGCATAGCCTATACCTTTGGCATGGACACAGTCATTCCCGCTTATGGCTATCTGCTGGTGGTCGGCTTTGCACCCACCCCGGAAAATCTGGCCGCCTTCCAGAGCCACTACGGCACCACCGCCGCCCCGATTGTCGGCCCTTATACCGGCAGCCTTTCCAATACCACCGCTCGCATCGCCCTGGAACAGCCCCAGCCTTCAGACGACCCAGCCAACCCGACTGAACTCTCCTGGATTATTGTAGATGAAATGATTTACTCCAACCTGTCGCCCTGGCCCCCAGCCGCTTCCGGTACGGGCCAATCCCTCCAGCGCATCTGGCTGGCCCGGCCGGGCAACGACCCCGCCGCCTGGCTGGCCGCCGCTCCGACCCCCGGCGCCTTCACTTCCGCCCCCGCCGACTTCGACCATAACGGCACGGTGGACCTGGCCGATTTCGCCATCCTCGCCGCCGCCTGGCAAACCAGCTCCGGCGATCCGTTCTGGAACGCCGCCTGCGACCTGGCCGC
>JAKQBU010000374.1 GCA_029573975.1 Planctomycetota bacterium | reverse complement strand
CGCCTGGGTAAAAGTACCCGAAACAGTGAATGCCTGGTCCACGTTAGTAGCCAAAGAAGTAGATTGGGCTTATCAGGGATTTTATACCCTGATGGTGCATAACGGCAGCGCCAACATGGGAAGTGACCACGCGGTTACGTCCTGGGTCGCCAACGGCGCATCTTACGGTAATCTGTCGGGCACCCCCCATGGCGTGAAAGCGAACGAGTGGCATTTCATCGGGATGACCTGTGATGCCAATTATCTTACGCTGTACCTGGACGGTGCGGCGGACGGAAGTCCTTTGGCCATGGGCGGCACAGCTCCGATTACGTCGCTGGATTCCAGTTTAATCCTCGGTACCAGCCTGGTATTCGGCGGCCGCGGATTTGCCGGGGATGTCGATGAAGTGGCCGTATGGGATGGCGCTCTGACCCCAGAAGAAATGATCTATGTCTATCAAAGCGGAGTTCCGCTGCCGCCGCTCGGCTGCCGGGATATTGGTGACTATTATCCGGCTGACCTCAACCAGGACTGCTATATCAACCTGGAAGATTTTGCGATCCTAGCCGAAAACTGGCTGAAGTGCAACGATCCCCAGCGGTCGGAATGCACGGATATTCCTTAAATAAATTGTGGAACAACTTCGACCTGGCCGGGATTTTACCCGGCCGGGCCGAAGAAATCCCAAATATCGGCAGTAAGTACAAAACGATACCATCCAAGGATGAGTTGTCTCGCATTATTGAGTGTTCGGATATTTTGCAGAAAGGTTTCGTTTAGCCAAAAGGAGTAATGCCCATGCAAACCAGAAAAGGATTTACGCTGGTAGAGTTGCTGGTGGTGATTGCGATTATCGCGATCCTGGTATCGATTCTGATGCCGGCCCTGTCCCGAATACGGGATTCAGCGAAAATGACGGTCTGCAAAACCAATTTGAAAGCCCTGGGTTTTGGCATGACCCAGTATTCCCGTGATTTTCAGGATAAAATCCCCTGTTGGGGCTGGGAATATGATGAGTGTGGCCGGTTCGGACCAGTTACTGGGACTGCTTATATTGAGCCAGACAAAAACCAGTTGGCTCGCATGTTTGAAGGGGGCTATATCTGGGAATATGCCGACAGTGCAAAATCATATGTCTGCCCTACCCTCAATATAGACAAACAGAATCCCCGCACCCATTCCAACTATTCCGGCTGGCCGGTTTGGGGCTGGCCCGATCCCGATGATCCTTCCCATTCCGGTCCCGCCTGGAGTTATACGCTTAATATGCAGGCCGGGGCGAGTTCTGGTGACTCGCAGTGGCGCGTAAATCCCGAACTGGTGCAGCCTTCCCCTTATGATGTCTTTATGCTGTATGAAGAAGACGACCAGCTTTATACTTCTTATGACAACAGCGGTGCCCTGTTTCCCACGGGTGATGATTACCTCGGCAGATATCACCTGGTCACGAATGAAAAACTCATAGGTGGAACCATGGTTACACTAGGCAGTGGAAACCTGGTCTTTTTTGACGGCCATGTGGGAGATATGAATACGGAAGAATTCATAGACCGCGTATCCACAGAAAACGGCATGAAACATCTCTGCGGCGGTTACCTGAATTTTACCTGGAAATAGCCGGATGCCGGAGATGGCAGTTGAATTTATTTCTTCGTATTCTTCAGCCAGTCCTCGATATTCATCGCCAGCACTTCCGGGCTACGCTTTTCCAGGATATGCTTCATGAGGGCGGGTTTGACCTTCATGTTCTTTAACGCCTTCTCCACCCGCTCCCACAGTCGCTTCTGTTTCGTTTCCGTGTCCGCCAGATACAGTTCGCTCACCAGTTCCTGCAGCTT
>JAKQBU010000373.1 GCA_029573975.1 Planctomycetota bacterium | reverse complement strand
GGCCAGTTTTCTTATGACCAATATCAGCACAAACCGTAATCTTCTGGGAATATCCGCTATGGTAATAAAATGTGCTTGCTTCATTGCAGGTTTTATCGTTGTTCAACATATATACAAAACCGCAATATCAGCCCAAAAACTAAAATATTACGTCAGTACCAGAAAAAGAAAATTTCTGTTTGCAATCGGTATGGTGCTATTGTATTCCCTCTTGATCATTTGCCAGCTTTTCTTTCAATCTGTTTTAATCTCAGCAACACTAAAATTGACAGAAATCCGTGCCATGACTAAAATTATGGCTTACAATGGTATTTTTGGCCCAATTCTCCTTTTTGTCTTTTTACTGATTTTTGTAATATCAAAGTTAGGAAAGACACAAAAAGCGTAATTGATTATATGTGTGTCTTTTATGCCGATTGTTGTCAGGGCCAAAGTCAAGGTGAAAGATTAGGGCTTAAAACCATGAAGTAGAGGGTTGCAGACCTGCATGTCCTGATAGGTAGTTTTCTGGCTGCCGTTGTACCATACCCTGCCGGTAACGGAGGTGTCCGGCTGGAAAACCTTTTGGAAATGCTGAATCCCGGCAATGAATTCCGGCTGAAACATTTGACCGGATTTGATTTCAATGGCTGTGAATTGGCGACCTTTGCCAATCAGCAGATCCACTTCATAATCGATTTTATGCAAATTTTCAAGTTGAACTTTGGATTTGCAAAAATTACTGTAAATTGTTTTATTTCAGGCTATTCTGATATTATTTCTGGTTGAATACCAACGAAATAGAGGCTTGAACTGCCCTATTTCGCAGGTTTTAGATGAACTTACGGCTTTTCCGACCGCCATCCTGAAATCGGCCCCTATCGAGGATTGAAGCCTGAAATTGATGATTTGCATGGCTCATTTTCGTAAAAATCCTTTTGTTGTTGACATTTAGTTAAATTCGGTGATAAACAGTCATATATCGTCATTATGATAGACCATTGATAGACAGGAAAAATACATGAAAAAGCGGTTTATGGTTCTATGGCTGATTATCGGGTTGGGATTCCTTGGCTCTGCGGGAAACAGTGAGGAGTTGTACCTGAATTTCTGCGACGATCCGGGGCAGTGGCGGGTGCATCTGGGCTGGGAATTCCCCGGGGCCGCGGGGGCATTGGCTGCCTTTGGCGATGCCCAGCGGGGCGACTGCCTGCGAGTTAACTATGATTTTCGCCAGGGAGGCCGGTATGTCGGGACGGTGCTGGATATGCCGATCAGCCAGGGTGAAAAACTGGCTTTCTGGATATGGACGGCGGCTGGTCACGGCGGGGTATTTCTTCGGGTCGAAGACCAGACCGGCCAAAGTCTGGTAAGGGATATTCCCACGGAAGAGAACCAATGGGTCAAGGTGGAGGTTCCATTAAAGGACGACGCCTTTCGTGCCCACTGGGCGGGGGCCAATGACGGCAAGCTCCATTTCCCCCTGCGAAATATCGCGGTTTGCCTGCAGAGCGGCCAGACACCGGAAGGGTATTTCTTGCTGGATTCCGTTACGGCAGATATCGAAAATCCCCCGGCCCAATTGCGGTGGAATATTTCAATTCTACCCAATGTTCCTCAGGGAGCGGCCTTTGTGGCAGAACCGGTGGAATATGAAATCCGGTTGGAGAATAAACTGGTACAGGCCCGGCAGGCTGACATAGTGCTGGATGTAACCACGGACCAGGGGCAGACTTCGCAACAAAAGTGGCAGAAGAAAATACCCGGCGGCGGCTTGATAGTCGAAAAAGTAAAACTGTCAACAAATGAGGCGGGATATCAGGGTCTGCGGGTCCGGATTATGGCCGACGGGCAGGAGGAGTTATCCCAGGAGAGCGGCCTGGCGGTAGTGGTAAAACCGCAGTTGTATCCGAAATGCGATCCGGACAGTTATTTTGGCACCTGTACCGCCGACCTCGGCCCGGAATCCATGTTCCGGCTGGGCTGTAGTGCGGTCCAGTATCCGGCGGTATGGAAATATTTCGAGACAAATCCGGATGAATACAACTGGAGTTGGATTCCGGGGGCCTGCCGGGAGGTAAAAGAACGAGGGGGCCGCCTGCTTCTAAAGCTTCAGCCGCGCCCGCCGGACTGGGCCGCCTGGAAGGTGGAAGGCAAGCCGAATCTGGCCGGGTATCCCTCGCCGGAGCATATGAAAGACTGGCAGGATTTTGTGCATGATGTGGTGGAACAGGTCAAGGGGGATATTTATGGTATTGAGGTGGATAATGAGCCTGATCTGAGCGAGTGGCTGCATCCGGGCCTGACGCTGGAGCAGGGAGCGGAATTGTACTATCAACTGCTTAAGGCTGCCTATGCCGGGGCCAAGTCGGCCGACCCGAACTGCGTGGTGGCGGGGCTGGGCGTCAGCGGCAGCGATTACCACGGCGGTCTGAAATTCTGCCGCACGGTATTGGAAAAAGATCCCAAACTGGTCGATCTGTTCTCCGGCCATCCCTATGCCTTTGTTCGCTATTATGGACCGGATCAGAAGCCGACCGGCCCGGAAGAAAACGGCCAGGCGGCACTCTGTCAGGCCGCTTTTGAGATGCTGGCGGAATTCGGCAAACGGCGGCGGATGTGGATCGGGGAGCTGGGCTGGGCCTTGAATGTGAATTCGCCGGTGCTGAGCGATTATTCGCTGGATTTTGCCGCGACGGTCGCCCAGTCGCTGATTATCGGATATGTCAGCGGAGTGGAAACATATCTCTGGTTTTCCCAGTACGGCTGCAACGAGGGTGGACATGAATATGGTCTGTTTCGTGGGCGGCCTGCCTATGCCCTGCCGGCTGCGTGTGCGTATTCCACCTGTGCCCGCATGATCGACCGGACGAAAGCGGCGGGCCGGATCGATCTGGGAGAAACCGTGCGTGCCTGGCGCTTCGATGACAATCGCCAGAATCAATCGGTAGTGGCTTTATGGACCGTTGCGGGATCGGCACGACTGGTGTGCCCGTTACCGTCGGATGCCCGGATCGTGAATTCTTTCGGTCGAAGCTTGCCTAACGCCAAAACGGTGGAGTTGGACCTGGGTCGAATGCCGGTTTATATTTCCGTTCCCTTGTCTCAGGCGGAGGAACTGGCCGGAAAGCTCGCCCAGTCGGAGCTGAAAGTCAAGGATCCCCTGAAAATCAATCATATTTATCTCTCCCGCCGCGATGAGCTGCATATCGTGATTGCCAATCATCTCAATAAGAAGGTGTCAGCCCGGATTCAGGCGGGGGACCAGCAGAAAACCCTGGAAATTGAGCCGGGAACGAGGATTATTCAGATGCCGACAGCCCAGATGAAAACCGGAGAATTGGAAATTCTGCTAGATTCGGAATACGGCCGGCAAATGAAAACTCTGGCTGTGAATCTGCTCCCCATAAAATATCTGAAAACGATTCGCATCGACGAAGACCTCGCCGAAACCAATTCCTTAAAACCGGTCGTGCTGACGGAACGGACAGCCGTCCTGCCCGCCGATCCGGGGATTCCCTGGAACGGCCCGGAGGACCTGAGCGTCCACGTCTGGCTGGGTTATGATGCGAAGAATCTCTATTTCGCCGCCCGGGTTACGGATGATATCCATGTCGTGGAGCGGGAGGATGTGGGAGGATTCTGGCAGTCAGACAGCATTCAGATGGCCCTGGATCCGAAAAATGATTCCCTGGAGGATTTTAATAAAGATGACATTGAGATCGGACTGGTCCTGGGCAAGAATCAACCTGTATTGTATAGAACCGCTCCGGATCTGAAAATCCTTGCTGGCGAGGTAAGTATCCAGTGGACGGGAACGGAAATCCTTTATGAAGCGGCGATTCCGTGGCATGAACTGGGTATCGAACCGCCGCAGCCGGGCAAGGTCATGGCGATCAATTTTATAGTGAATGATAACGACGGTCAGGGCCGTTTATATTGGATGGGCTTAACCCCCGGTATCGCCGAAGGCAAAAATCCGGGCGTGTATCGCAAATGGGTATTCGAAAAATAGGGTCCTACGTTCCATCCGGAAATCAGGCTGAATTTTAAACCATACAAAGTAAAAATGCCCGCTGATCGTTCTTTCCAGATCAGCGGGCTTTGGTTTGTGCCGCTCACCATGCCGCCGCGAAAACCTCTTCTTCCCGCAATCTTCAGCCTTCTGTGTTCGGCATGGTGCAAAACCTCTGCCTGACCAAACCTAATCAGGCACCGCTCATCATCGCTTTTCTATTTATATTATACACCCGAAAAGGCAATAAGCCAAATGTGACGCCAGTGTCATACCCAGGCC
>JAKQBU010000344.1 GCA_029573975.1 Planctomycetota bacterium | reverse complement strand
GACGGCGAGGAATCGCTGGAAAACAACCTGGTGGATGAGATCGGATTTCTGGATGATGTGATTGAGGCGCTGGCGGAGGAAATGGGCCTGGAAAATCCGCAGGTGATACGGTATTTCAACCCGCCGTCCCTCAGAGAGATCCTTTTTGCGAAAAGTGCGCAACTATCTGATTCGCTGGATATCGAAAAACAATGGGAAAAATGGGCCACGACGCCCCGCATCCAGGCGCTTTGGCTGGGGCAGTAAGACCGCCCGTTTGGCAGGAATACATAAGATGCAGAAAGATGTAACCACTCCGGATCCCTCCGGCCGCGGAATCGGCTCCGGGGCTGCTCATTCCGGTGTGGCGGTTCCACCTGTGGTGCAATCCCGCCGGACCAGTCTGCTTCGTATGCTGCTTTTGCCCCTGCTGCTGGCGCTGGTTTTGATTGTTTTTATCATGATGGGACGTGACCGGCTGGTCCAAAATAATTATCTGGAGGGGATGCAGGAATTAGGCCGACAGATTCAGCAGTACCAGGCGGTCCATAAAAAATTGCCTACCAAGCAGGAAATAACCACTTTCCCAATCTATAAACGCATGAACCTGCAGGCGATTCAATATGATGAAACTCACATTATTTCGGGCTGCCCAGATGATACAATACTGGCCTATACCAATCCTATCCAACTGCGATTCCGTAAAAGCGGGCTGGCGGCCCTTTCGGTGGGAGGCAAGGTGGACTGGATCGACCAGGAGGAATTGAAACGTCGGCTGGAAGTGCGGGAACGTTATTATAATCAAAAAATTATGCCATAATTGATTAGCTAGCAAGGAAATGTACCAAATACCTTTGCCCGAAAAATACGAAACGATGGATTCCGATGCCGCAATCCGGCAGATACGCACGCGGAAGGAGCAAATAGGCTCGCCGCTGGTGATCCTGGGGCATCATTATCAGCGGGATGAGATTATTCAATTCGCGGATTTCACCGGTGATAGCTTAAAATTAAGCCAGATTGCCGCTACCCAGAAGAAGGCGGAATATATCGTTTTCTGCGGAGTGCATTTTATGGCGGAATCGGCGGATATTCTCACTTCGGCAAAGCAAAAGGTGATTCTGCCGGATCTGACCGCCGGCTGCAGCATGGCGGATATGGCAGAGATCGACCAGGTGGAAGAGTGCTGGCAATATCTGGAAAAGCACATACCCGGTCCAAATCAATTGATACCAGTAACTTACGTAAATAGCTCCGCCGCCATCAAGGCTTTTTGCGGGCGGCGCAGCGGCATGTGCTGTACGAGTAGTAATTGCCGGGCCATTTTTGAGGCCGTATGGAAAGCCAATCCCCAGGCAAAGATTTTGTTCTTGCCGGATGAACATCTGGGCCGGAATACTGCTTATCGGATGAGCATACCGCTGGAGCAGATGGTGCTATGGGACCCGTTTGAGCCGGGGGGAGGCATTCCAGCGGAAAATTTTTCCAGGAAGCGCGTAATTCTTTGGAAAGGCTACTGTTCCGTGCATCAGGAATTTACCCTGGAACAGATTCAGAAAGCACGGGCCGCTGAGCCGCAGGTAAAGGTTATGGTTCACCCCGAATGCTGTTTTGAGGTGGCTCAGGCAGCGGATTTTGTCGGCAGTACCGATATGATCATTAAAACGATACGAGCGGCGGAACCGGGCAGCAGTTGGGTGGTAGGAACGGAAATCAATCTGGTGAATAGACTTGCAGGCGAAATGGCGGAAAAAAACGTGAAGGTTCGTTCGCTGAGCGGGACGGCCTGTTTGTGTGAAACGATGTACCGGATCAATCTGCCGCATTTGTGCTGGGTATTGGATCAAATTGCCGAGCATATCGAAAATCCGGCGCAAGTACCGCTGGTGAATCGAATTGTGGTCGAGGAGACCATCAAGAAAGATGCCCGTCTGGCCCTGCAGAGAATGCTGGACATAACCGCCGCTGCGCAAGCGGTGAAACCAGCGTGAAACACATCCCCTTATTAGATTACAAATACCTGCCGCATAGATGGTTATCTCTTTGGGCATGGGCAGTGGTTTTCTTGCTGGGGGGTGGTTGTCAAAATCCGCCAGCCGTACCGGTGGTAGATACTGCTCAGGCCGGGCAGGAAAAGCTGATCCGTTATCTAAAGCCGCTGCCGACAGTTACGTCTATTGAAGGGTGGGATTTGCCGGCGGAGGTACAAGCGGAACCGCGGGCGGGCCTGATCATAAAGACAGATCATTACGAGATTTATACTACGCTGCAGGACCCTTTGATTTTGCGTCAGGTGCCGGTATTTCTGGAGAGTGCCTACCGCAGTTACGGTCAGGTATTCGGGCAGGAGCTCGAAATTGAGAGGCGACTGGCGATTTACTTTTTCCATAACCGCTTGCAATGGGAGGAGTTTACGCGTTACTGGACGGGGCCGGCGGCGGAGGTGTACATGCAGATTCGGGCGGGGGCGTATTATCTCGATAAAGCCTGTGTGGCGTATCATTTAGGGCGACAATCGAATTTTGCGGTATTGGCTCATGAAGGGTGGCATCAGTTCAGCGATGCGGTGTTTGCCTATCGGCTGCCGGCGTGGGCAGATGAAGGGCTGGCGACCAGTTTTGAGTCGTACCGGTGGGAGGACGGCAAGGTGCGATTTGATCCGCGCCGTAACGGTATGCGGCTGATGGATTTACAGAAGTCTCTGGCGTCGGGCAAATGGATGGGGCTGGGCGAGCTGCTGGCGATGGATGCCGGGCGGGTCTTGTCGTTTGCCAATCAGGATTCCGGGGGAGATGCCGGGCGAATGGGTTCGATTACCGGGTATTACGCCCAGCTTTATGCCCTGGTGCGGTTTCTGCGGGAGGACGAGTATGGGCGGCGGCTGCTGGCGTTTCGTAACATGCTTAATGAAGGGAGGTTAGGGAAGTGGCCGCTGCCGGAAGAGCTGCGGGCGGAGGCCGTGGGGCGGAAGCAGAATCCTTCCCGCCGGTGGAATGCGTTGACCGGCACGCTGATCTTCCAGAGTTATATTGCGGCTGAGCCGAGTGCGCTGGAGAAACAATACCAGCTTTTCTGCCGCAAGATTGTTCGTAACATACGCAGGGAAAATAAGTTGTAAATATAGCCGGATTTGGGTTGGTCAGGTCTTGCGGGCGGAAGATTCGAATTGGTGATGGCGGCTGGGGAGGGTGTGGTAAGTGGTTATTTTCATTGATAGAAAATTGATGTAAGTCCTTATTTTTGATTTTTGAAAATTGTTATAAATGCTTATTTTTAGTTTTTAGAAATTGATGTAAGTGCTTATTTTGCGTGGGAGATTGGGTTGGATGTGGTCCGATAACTGGGTTAATTT
>JAKQBU010000334.1 GCA_029573975.1 Planctomycetota bacterium | reverse complement strand
ACTGTATTCGAGATTTGGGGTCATTGTCAATTATTGGAAAAAAGAAAAAAAATACCCGAATCCATTTCTCCTTTTGGGATTTGTATCATATAATTGATAAAGGTTGAATAATCATTACAAGCAGCAAATGGAGATTTTTTATAAATAGCTGATAACACGGATTTAACGCGAAAGCCAGGTTGTGATGTGGAAATGCAACAAGGATTGTAATGTTATATATACCAGATAATTACAAACGTTTTCGTAGGTAAGGCTTTTTGAATATGTACATTTCCGTCAACAATCGTACCAGGTGATACAAAAGGAGTTATTGGCCAACATTCGCTACATTTACTGTAAAGATGCTGTTTTAATGAAATTATGTGCAAAAAATGAAATCGGCGCCAAGTCAAAGCCATTGGCATGTAGTTTGCATTCTTTGAACAGATAGTTACGGGCCCGGATGTAACGCTTGACCTTGACAGACTGCAAAAATGCCTAGGAGCTTATTGATGGATGAAATTACATTTCAAAAGAAGTTAGGTGAACTGGTCAAAGAAATCGGCACTCTGCCGGAGTCGCAGCGAAAGAAACTGGAACTGCTGGCTGAGCAAACCAAGCAGCGCCATGATGAGATCAAGAAGAGTGTTTCTTCGCTGCAGGATTCGCTGGATTATCTGCGGCTGAGCATCAAGTACCTCTTGTTTGACCTGGAAGCGACTCGTCGCGAGAATTCGTATCTGCGGAAGATGCTGGAGGAGTCAGATAATAATAAATAGTGTGAAGTAGTTTCAGGGCGGAACTGCTGATAGCACTCTCTGAGAACCCGAAGGAGATTTTATAAATCGTTGTTTTCTGGAGAAGAGAAAACGATCAGAGTCAAAAGAAGGAAATGATAGAAGGCAAAGGAAAGTGATGGCTGCCACCCCCCAGGTGGCAGCTTTCTTTTTGGGTGGAACAAGGCCGGGAGTTCCAGGGGAATAGAACGTTGCCTGGTGGAGTAGCGGGGATTGCGATCAGGTTGAGATTGTGATAAAATCCCGCTTGGTACCAAAATAGAAAACCGTTTTGTATAATTTCGGTAAGAAGGCAGCGATGTCCGAATTTAAGGTAGTTAGTGAATTTGCCCCGGCGGGGGATCAGCCCAAAGCAATTGAGGAGCTTTGTACAGGGATCGACCAGGGCAATCGCGTTCAGACCTTGATGGGGGTGACCGGTTCGGGCAAGACGTTCACGATGGCCCATGTGATTGAGCATTATCGGCGGCCGACGCTGGTGATTAGCCATAATAAGACGCTGGCGGCCCAGTTGTATGAGGAATTCAAGGAGCTTTTCCCGCACAATGCGGTGGAATATTTTGTCAGTTATTATGATTATTACCAGCCGGAGGCGTATATCCCCCAGCGGGATATCTATATCGAGAAGGACGCCTCGAAGAATGACGATATTGACCGTTTGCGGCTGAGTGCCACGACCTCGCTGATGAGCCGGGAAGATGTGATCATTGTGGCTTCAGTTTCGTGTATTTACGGATTGGGTTCACCGGAGGAATACAAGAAGCTGGTGGTGCCGCTGCGGGTGGGATTGCAAGTGGACCGGGATGATCTGCTGCGGAGCCTGACGGATATCCGTTATGACCGCAATGATATGGATTTCAAGCGGGGCACGTTCCGGGTGCGGGGGGATGTGGTGGAGCTGTGGCCGGCGTACGATGAGATGGGAGTACGGGTGGAGTTTTTTGGCGATGAGATTGAGAAGATTACGCTGATTCATCCGGTCAGCGGGGAGGATTTGTCGCAGGAGTATCAGACGTTTATCTATCCGGCGCAGCATTATGTGATGCCGGAAGACCGGCTGGAAGGTGCGCTGGCGGGGATTGCCCAGGAGCTGGAGCAGCGGCTGCTGCAATTGCGGGGGCAGGGCAAGCTGCTGGAGGCGCAGCGGCTCAATGCCCGGACGCGGTACGATATGGAGATGATCCGGGAGGTGGGGTATTGCAACGGGATCGAAAATTATGCCCGTCATCTGGCGGGGCTGCCAGCAGGATCAAGACCTTACACGCTGATCGATTATTTTCCGAAGGATTTTTTGCTGATGATTGACGAGTCGCATGTGACCTTGCCGCAGTTGCGGGCGATGCATGCGGGGGATTTCAGCCGCAAGTCAGTGCTGGTGGAGCATGGATTTCGGCTGCCCAGTGCCCTGGACAATCGGCCGCTGCGGTTTGAAGAATTCGAGACCATCTGGAATAAAGTGATTTTTGTATCGGCCACGCCCGGGCCGTATGAGCTGGAGGTATGTCAGGGGCAGGTGGTGGAGCAGGTGATCCGGCCGACGGGACTGATCGATCCGGAGATACATGTAGAGTCGGCCCGGGGGCAGGTGCCGCATCTGCTGGAGGAGATCGGCAAGCGAGTGACGGCCCATGAGCGGGTTTTGGTGACGACGCTGACGAAGCGGCTGGCGGAGGATTTGAGCCGGTACATCAAGGAGAAAGGTTATCGTTGCGAGTATCTGCATAGCGAGATTGATACGCTGGAGCGGGTGCAGATCCTGCGGAACCTGCGGCTGGGGGAGTTCGATGTGCTGGTGGGTGTGAATCTGCTGCGGGAGGGGCTGGACTTGCCGGAGGTATCGCTGGTGGCGATACTGGATGCGGACAAGGAGGGCTTTCTTCGCAGTGAAACATCGCTGATTCAGACCATCGGCCGGACGGCACGGAATGTGAATGCCCAGGTGATATTATATGGGGACATGGTTACGAAGTCGATGGACCGGGCGATCAGTGAGACCAACCGGCGCCGGGAATTGCAGTTACGGTATAACCGGGAGCATGGGATCACACCGGAGACCATTCGCAAGGCGATTCGCAATAGTCTGGAATCGGAATTTCACGCCCGGCGGACGGCCCAGGAGGCTCTGTCGCATGACGAGCAGGAATATGACCGGCAGGAACTGATTGCGCTGCTGGAGAAGGAGATGCTGGAGGCGGCGGAAAAGCTGGAGTTTGAGAAGGCGGCGGAGATTCGGGATCAAATTGCCGAGCTGCAGGAGATGCCGGAGATCGGACAGGGAAAAACCAAAGTGAAAAGAAGCGGGAAACGAAAAAATGCAAGAACCTGATCGGGAAAAATATCAAACATTAATCCAACTGGCTAAGCAGGAAGATTTAGGCAGCGGGGATATTACCTCCGAAGTCACGATTCCTGCCGAACGGGAAGGGAAGGCGGATATTGTGTTCCGGGAAGCGGGGGTGTTATGCGGGATGGCTGTGGTTAAGGAAGTGCTGCGGGAATATGATCAGCGGCTGGAGCTAACAGTGTGTCATACCGATGGTCAGAGCTTAAAAAAGGGAGCAATAGCAGGGCAAATCCGCGGACCACTACGTGGCTTACTAGCGGCAGAACGGGTGGTTTTGAACTTCCTGCAGCGGTTGAGCGGGATTGCAACCGTGACCGCCTCTTATGTGGAGGCGACAGCCGGAACTCGGGCCATGATCTGCGATACCCGCAAGACGACGCCGGGCTGGCGGGAACTGGAGAAATACGCGGTTCGCTGCGGCGGGGGGGTAAATCACCGGCAGGGGCTATATGACGCGGTTTTAATCAAGGATAATCATCTGGCGGCCCTGGGACAGTCGAGTCTGGTTGAGGGGTTGAAGAAGGCAATGAAGAATATCCAGCGGCTGGCAGCACCGCCGCGGTTTATCGAGGTTGAGGTGGATACGCTGGAACAATTACAGCAGGTGTTGCAGGTACCGGGGGTAGATATGGTTTTGCTGGACAACATGACGCCGGAATTGCTGGCCCAGGCGGTTCAAATGCGGGACCAGATGAATCCGGATCGGACGATTCTGCTGGAGGCCTCCGGTGGTGTGGTTCTGGATATGGTCCGACGGATTGCCCGAACCGGCGTGGACCGGATATCCGTGGGGGCGCTCACGCACCAGATTCGCAGCCTGGATATCGGGTTGGATTTAGTATGACAAAACCCATTCCTATCGAACCTTATGAAACGGCCGGGCTGGCGGTATTGGAGTTGCTGCGGCAGCGGGCGGGGCAATGGCTGGGGATAGAGGTAATCAGCAAATCCTTGGATCTGACGCCGACTGTGGTGAAACGGCAGATCGAATTGTTGCAGCGAGTGGGTCACGCGATTCTATCGATGCCTGCGTATGGGTATCGGCTGGAAGGTGTGATTCGGGAATTACGGTCGGAAATTATCGAATATGGTCTCGAAACCGAAAAGGCAGGTAAAAAGGTACTGGTTTATGACAGTACAGAGAGTACCAATGATATAGCCTGGCACTACGCCAGGGAAAAAGGGTACGACGGCCTGGCGGTGTTTGCGGAATATCAGCGGGCCGGTCGCGGGCGGCTGGGACGAGAGTGGGCGGCAGCCAGGGGCAGTTCCATACTGGTTTCCGTGCTGCTACAAGAGAGCCAGGGGATCGGCGGCCAGGCTTTGACTTTATTGGCGGGTCTGGCGGCGGCGCAGGCGGTGGAAATGACCTGTGGATTGAAACTCCAGATCAAATGGCCGAATGATGTTTATTATTCGGGCCGCAAGCTAGCGGGGACGCTGGTGGAATCGCGAACGATGGGCGGCAGGATCGCCTATGTCATGGGGATCGGAATCAATTGCCAGCAAATGCCGGAAGATTTTCCGGCCCCCTTGCGTGCCACCGCAGTGTCCTTACGGCAGGCAACCGGCCAGGAGGTGGACCGGATCGGACTAGCCCGTGAATTATTGCGGCAGGTGGACCGTTGGCTGGGGCGGCTGGGTGAGGGGCAATCGAAGGCCTTGCATGATGAATGGCTGCTGCGCTGCGATGAGACCGGTCGAAAAATCACTCTTATGGTAAACGGGCAGCAGTTTACCGGCCAGGTAATCGATGTATGTCCTGAGCAGGGGCTGCTGCTGCGGCTGGATAATGGGGCCATCAAAGCCTTTGAAGGAGCCGCCTGCTCGGTAGTGCGTTAAAGATTGGTTTTTCTTATCGCTAATTATATCAAATAGTTACGTTTTCCTCTTGACGTTTTACCAGTTGCGATATAAAGTAATGGCACGCTGGAAATGAATTAGAAAAGGGGCAAGGTATAAAGTGCTAAGGAAAACTGATCGGCAGGCGGTAAGATTCGTAAAGTCAGTGATGATAAGGAAATAGAAATATTTTGAAATTGAGGTAAAATAATGGAAAATGTTATGGAATGTGCATCTGCTGCTTACAAAATCGCGGATATATCTCTGGCGGAATGGGGTCGGAAAGAGATTTCACTGGCGGAGAATGAAATGCCGGGATTGATGGCGATTCGGGCTAAATACGGCAAGGAAAAACCGTTAAAAGGCAAAAAAATCATGGGCAGTCTGCATATGACCATTCAGACTGCCGTTTTGATTGAGACGCTGGAGGTATTGGGTGCAGATCTGCGGTGGGCATCCTGCAACATTTTTTCGACACAGGATCATGCGGCGGCGGCGATTGTAAAAGCCGGACGGACGCCGGTTTTTGCCTGGAAGGGTGAAACGCTAGAGGATTACTGGTGGTGCACGGAACAGGCACTGACCTGGCCGGATGGGTCCGGCCCGGATTTCATGGTGGATGACGGGGGGGATGCGACCCTCTTTGTGCATCAGGGGGTTAAGGTTGAGAAGAATCCCCGCCTCCTCGATAAACCCTGTGATAACAAGGAAATGCAAATTATTATGAACCGGCTTCGTGCAAGCCTGAAATCCAATCCCCAGCGTTGGACGGGCATTGCGGCAAAAATCAAAGGGGTATCCGAAGAAACCACGACCGGAGTACATCGTTTGTATCAGATGCAGCAGGCAGGCGAGCTACTATTTCCTGCCATTAATGTGAATGATTCGGTGACGAAATCGAAGTTTGATAATTTATACGGCTGCCGGGAATCGCTGGCGGATGGAATTAAGCGGGCGACGGATATCATGGTGGCAGGGAAGGTGGTGGTGGTCTGCGGGTATGGCGATGTAGGGAAAGGGTCGGCCCAGAGTTTGCGGAATTTTGGGGCTAGGGTGGTTATTACGGAAATTGATCCGATTTGTGCCTTGCAGGCGGCGATGGAAGGGTATGAAGTGCGGACGCTGGAAGAAGTTGTGGAAGAAGGAGATATATTTGTAACTGCCACGGGCTGCTGCGAAGTGATTCGCGGGGAGCATATGGAACGGATGAAAAATGAGGCGATTATATGCAATATCGGTCATTTCGATAGCGAGATCGATATGAACTACCTGGAAACTACCCCGGAATGTACCAAAGAAACCATCAAACCCCAGGTGGATCTGTGGCATCTGAAGTCAGGCCGCAGCATTCTGGTTTTGGCGGAAGGCCGGCTGGTGAATTTGGGGTGTGCGACCGGGCATCCCAGTTTTGTGATGAGCAACAGTTTTACGAACCAAAGTCTGGCCCAGATCATGTTGGCGAAAGAGAATTTAAAGCCTGGTGTTTATACGCTGCCCAAGAAGCTGGACGAGGAAGTGGCCCGGCTGCATCTGGGGCGATTGGACGCCAAACTGACCCGGCTGACCAAAAAACAGGCGGATTATCTGGGAATCAGTGTAGATGGGCCGTTTAAACCGGAGCATTATCGTTATTAAGCGGACGAAAATTCATACTGCGGCCGTTGGGATAGGGCAATTGGCATTTTTCCAACTGGTGATATTGGTTTTGGTAACGACCGGTTGCGAAAAAATGGTCCGGCAAACGCGGATTCGGCCTGATTGGGATCCCAATCAAGCGGCCATTTCCACCTATGAACAGGCCTGTAATCTATATCAGAAGGTGCTGGACCGTTATGTAAGAAAGGACGGACGGATCGATTATCAAAAGCTGGCAGAAGATAGGGAAGCTCGCAGCAGGCTGGACGGTTTTCTATCATTTATGGCTGAATTTGAGCTGGAACAATCGCCGGTAGTGAACGATGAAAAATCAGGGCTGGCTTTTTACTTGAATATGTATAATGCCTGTTCCTTACGCGGAGGATTGGAATTGTATCCGCAAGGAAAGATACCAGATGAGTTTGACACGGATTTGATTTTTACGGTGGCAGGCCAGGAAATGTCACTCCATCAAATGGCAGAGCAAATGGCAGTAAATGAGGATTGGCGGATTTCTCTGGCGTTGAGCCGGCCGGCATTGTCCGGGCCGTATCTGGCTAACCAGGTGTATAGCGCAGTGCAACTGGAAAGTCAGTTAGATCAGGCGATGAAGGATTATCTGGGCAGTTGTGCCGGTTGTCAGATTGATTTTGCCAAACAGCAGGTGTTAATCGGCGGACTGATTTATGACCGGAAAGGGGAATTTCTGGAAGAATACAAACGGAGGTATGGGATCGAAGGGGAAAGTCAGGTATCCGCGCTGATTCCGTATGCCTGGCCGGCAACCCAGGTACAGATGGCAGAAGCAGCCGGATTTGGAGTCGGCCGGCTGCCGTTGGACAATCGAATCAATGATATCGAGCGGGAGGATTCTCAAGAGGACGGCAGCCAAGAGGAATATCGAATTTGCGGGTGTCAATAAGGGGGAGGTTCGAGGTACATAAATTATGAACGATCTACGAGCCGGGATTATTGGTGTGGAAGACTATGGTGCTCAGGTACTGAAGACGCTGGGGAGCTGTGATCTGTATAAAATTCAGGCGATTGCCGATAAGAATCGGGAATTGGCCCGGGAATATGCCCAGCAGTACGATGCCCGGCCGTATGATGATTACCGCAGCCTGATCGTAGAGGAGAAGCTGGACGTTTTGTTTTTGACGATTCCGACGTATTTATGCGGTGAGTGTATTACCCTGGCGGCCAAAAGCGGAATGCACGTGTTTAAGGAAGCGCCGCTGGCCCGTTCTTTACCGGAGGCGACGCAGTGGCATGATTTGATGGAGAAGGCGGGTTTGCGATTCCATGTCAGTGCCCCCTATCGTTTTGCCCCTGGATTTTTACAGGCGAATCATGTTTTAGAAAAAGAACCGATTGGAAAGATTTATTTAATTCGGGCGGAGAGTTTCGGTCCTTTTCCAGCCGATTTTAAATGGCGGGGGGATCCGGTGCTGGCCGGCGGGGGAGTCCTGCTGGAGCTGGCGTATCCCATGGTGGACCAGATTATCTGGAATCTGGGAATACCGGAGCGGCTGTACAGCCTGAATGCAGGATTTTGCAGCAAACGGGTTTTGCCGCCGTACCGCACCGAGGATACGGCCATTCTGACGATGAAGTTTCCCGATGGTGCGATGGGGAATCTGATCAGCGGCTGGATGGCTGGGCAGGAACAGGAATTACTATCCCTGTATGGTACGGAGGGAACCCTGGAAGTGAATCGAAATTTTTTGCGTGTCCGGGATGGAAAGGGGGAAATTGTCAAACAGAACGATTACCACGTGGATGAGGCCTGGCTGACAGCCCAGCAGATTCGCCAGTTTGGGGATA
>JAKQBU010000328.1 GCA_029573975.1 Planctomycetota bacterium | reverse complement strand
TTGGGGATTCGAGGTTTCAAAACCCGCCAGGCCCACATATAAAGGTTCGGACACACGAAAAACTTCCCTGCCGCCGACGCCCACATCGAAAAACCGGGCCTTCGGATCGGCCTGTACGCCGAAAAGATCAGCCGTTTCTTTGGAAAGGAGGATGCCCGAGGCTCCGGTGTCCAGAAAGGCGTAATGGGCTTCAAGATCTTCCGAGCGGGGCAACGAAGCGGCCTGGGGATCCCGTTTCAAGAGAAAGTAAATGCGGGGCAGATCGAGGGCCGCTTCATACACACCGGAAAGAATAATATCTTCGGCATACGCATCCAGGGAGCCTGCATACAGAAGCGAGACCAAGACCAAAAGAAAAAGCCGTGCATTCCGCCCTACCGCCTGAGTCTGTCGAAATATTTTCATAGATACCTTCCTGTTTGTCGTTTGGCACGATTGCGGCCTGGGGTTCCTGACCCCTGGCTAAATCGGTGTACCAATCATGACGCCAGCGTCAAAAGCTCCTGGACCTTTTGTTATTTGTGAGCCAAAGCTGTTTTTGGAAGTCTATATCGACTTTTGGCGGTTCCGTCAGGGTGCAGTCGATAGGGTTATTATATCCGGATGGCGATAGGATAGCAAACAAGATAATCTAGCCCGCATTTCTCACAGGCTTTCGATTTTCAGCGGACTTTTTGTCCGCCTTCTTCGTTCTCGTCGCTATCTGTCCTCAACATATATTCTTATATGCCTGCGGAAGATAGCTCCTGCGGCCTCGAAGGCGGCCAAAGATTCGCGCTGAAAACAGACTGTCGAGGTTGAAGATTCCCAAAATAGTACATAAGACGTACTGAATCATTGGAGTTATCAATATTTTCGTCAAAATCCCGTGAGAAATGCGGGCTAACCCGCATTTCTCACGGACTTTCGATTTTCAGCGGTTTTTTTGCCCGCCATCTTCGTTCTCGTCGCTAGCGGTTGGCTATGCGCAGGACGCCGGCGCCGCGGATTTTTCCCTGTTTGAGCAGTTGCAGGGCCTCCCCGAAGCGTGCCAGGGGGAATTCCTGAACCTGGGGGCGGATGGGAATTTCCGCGGCGATCCGCAGAAATTCGGCGGCATCGGCACGGGTAATGTTCGCCACGCTTTTTAGTTCTTTTTCCTGCCAGAGGTCGCGGGCGTAGTCCAGGTACAGGAGGGCCTTTTTGTCCCGTTCTTCTTTGCGAATGGCGTTGATGACCAGCCGGCCGCCCTTGTCCAGGACCCGCAGAGCGGCTGCGACCGGCTCCCAGGCGGGCGTGAAATCAATGGCGGCATTCAGCGGGGCGGGGGGCATCTGGCCGGTGAGGCCGATCCAATCGGCTCCCAGCCGGCGGGCCAAGTCCTGATGTTCCGGCTGGCCGGCGCGGGTAAAGACAAAAACTTTCGTTTGGGGAAACCGGTGCTTTACCACTTGAAGGGCCAGATGGGCGGAGGCCCCGAAGCCAAACAGCCCCAGGACCTGGCCGTCGTGCAGGCCGGTGAGTTTTACCGCCCGATAGCCGATCGCCCCGGCGCACAAGAGAGGAGCCGCTTCGGTATCGCTGAAGATCTCTGGAATGGGATAAGCGAAATCCTCCGAGACCGCGGTGTATTCCGCATAGCCGCCATGAGCCTGATACCCCGTACCCTGAAAATCGGGACATAAATTCTCACGATCGGTTTTGCAAAAGGAACAGGTCCCGCAGGCCCCGTGAATCCAGGCGATGCCTACGCGGTCCCCGGGTTTGAATCGGGTGACGCGCAGGCCGATGCGGTCCACCTGTCCCACAATTTCATGTCCCAGGATAATGGGCAAGACAGGGGGCGGCAGGCGGCCTTCGATTTCATCCAGCTCGGTATGGCAGATGCCGCAGGTGAGTACTTTGACCAGGATTTGATTTGCATCCGGTTCGGGGAAAGGGACGTCCGCCAGTTCCAGGTGTGCCTGATCGAGGGGACCCAGTTTTTTCAATACGATTGCTTTCATGGCCGCCTCCTGAAAGTCGGAAATTGCGAATGTCTATATTTCGGATTCGAGTTACATGTTGGATGCCGGGCCGTCATGCAGCGTGAAAACCGTGATTTCCGGGCGGCAGTTGAAGCGGATTCGGCCCAGCCGGCCCAGGCCGCGGTTGACATAGAGCATTTTATCCTCGACGTTGAACATGCCGGAGACATATCGGCGGTTTTTAATCGGCAGCAAGGGCGGGCCGAAGAATGGTACCTTTACCTGGCCGCCGTGGGTGTGGCCGCACATAACGATATTGGCTTTGTAATCCTGCAGAAGGTCGATGGTATCTGGGTTATGGGCCAGGACCAGGGTGGTTTTGTCGGAGGCCACATTGCGAAAGGCTTTTTCCGGCTGGATATCTTGCGCCCACATATCGCCCAGGCCGACCAGGTAAATTTCGCTGTCCTGATGTTTCAGGCAATGGGAGTTGTTGCGGAGGACCTGCACCCCGATTTCCTGCAGGCCATTTTCCAGAAAATTCCGGACTGTGTCACTGCCGGGCTGCCAGGTGGCCATCACACCGTAATCATGATTTCCCAGGCAGGCGAAAGTACCCAGGGTGCTTTTGAGCCGGCTGAGAATAGACAGGATTTTTTTCTTGTAAACGCCTCTGAAATCATGGGTTACAAAATCGCCGGTGATAACCACGATATCTGCCTGGAGGCGGTTGATCCGCTGGACGCAGCGCTGGAGGTACTTATCGCTGACGGTATTGCTGCAATGGAGGTCGCTGATGTGGACGAGCTTTTTGCCGAGAAACGGCTGGGGCAGGTTGGAAAGCGGCAGGTCCAGTTCCACTATTTCGATCCATTCCGGCTCGATGCCGTAGGCGTCCACCGCAGCGGCGGTACAGAAGCCCAGCGTACCCAGCACAGCCCCTTTGACGAAGCGGCGGCGAGAGATGCGGTTATGGCGTTTCCGGTTTTTGTCGGCAGTTTTGAGGACTTCGGGGGTGTTTTCTCTAATCATTGCAGTTTAATTAGTTATGGTTGTAACGGCTGTGTTTTTTCGAGGTCTGCCGTAATCAAAAATCCAGGTAGGCAGGCTTTTGAGCAGCCCGTAAGGTCGGTAAATACTTTCTACTTCGCCGCGGCAGTTATACCAGCAGGCCTGGCAGTGGTTGGCTCTGGCTGCCTGCCGCAGGCGGTTACCTATCTCCGTTATATCGTCCCGGTGCAAATTTGCAACCGGTTTATGCCGATTTTCCACACAAATCGCAATATCTCCAGTACTGTCGATATTGAAAAAGGTTCGGCCCGCCATGCAGCCGGGCACTCCGCCGTTGAGGGCGGCGTCAAAATTCGACAGAAACCAGGGGTTGCTGAGAAAGTTGCGGTATTTGCTGCGTAACTCCAGTAAATACCGGCTGATACCGTCATGGTTACGATGCCGGAACTTGCTGCTGCCGGTCTTCATCGAGCAGTACGGCTGAATCATGAAATAGGCGTTATGTTCGGCGGCCAGCTTGATTAACGGCTCAATCTGGTCCGCATTGTCATCCAGCAGCACGCACATCAGATTCACCCGCTGCCAGGGGTATTGCCGGGCGTGGGAAAAAGCCTCCAGCGCCGCCACCGCCTTCTCATAAGCGTCTGCTATTCCTCGCGCTTGGCTATGCCGCTGGGTATCTGCATAATCAATACTGATCGACACCCCCCATAACCCGGCCCGGAAAAGCTCATATGCCAACTGCCGATCCGTCCGGTACCCATTGGTAGTTATGAACGGAAAGTGCCACCGCCCAACCACTTCCACGATATCAACAATATCCTCACGCAGCAGCGGCTCACCGCCGGCCAGCGAAATCAGTAGCGTGCCCCATTTGGCCAGTTTTTTGGCCCCCGATTCAAATTCCGCCACCGTCTGCTCGGGCTGCCGGCCCATCTCATCCTGCCAGTAGTGGCAAAAGCGGCAGCGGAAGTTACAACGGTACGTCACCTGCCAGGCCAGCCAAACCGGATGACGGGCCAGGTAGGTTCGCATCAACCGCCATTTTTTCTGCTCCGCAGTAGTCATCGCAATATCTTATGCACGGAGAGGCTGAAGACAAGGATTTTTTGCCGGCTGCTTTTATGTGTTTTTTGTTTCGTTGAGAGATTTTTTCTTGATTAAATCAACAAGTCCACGGCACATATAAGCCAAAAAAGAAATGATAAGACCCGGAAACCATCCAACGATAAGAGATGCAAAAAGGCTGTTTCCTTCCGCGACCTCCTCTCCCAGTTCGGGGGCAAACTTCCAAATAAAACCAGAAAAGGGAATGGAAGAAATTGCATAATAAACAATGGATAAACCCCAAGTTAATAATACCCCTTTTCCAAAGGAAGCT
Organism: Planctomycetota bacterium; assembly: GCA_029573975.1. The sequence continues at coordinate 638 of JAKQBU010000328.1, read as the reverse complement.
CCTTTAAAAACAGCACGGAAAGGGATCACAAAGAGCGCTAGCTGGCCGCCAATTATCCATATATAAAATACAACAACTGCAAAAGTGTGCATTAGTAAGCCCTTATTTTTCTTCTTTGGTCAGTTTAACCGGAAGCGAGATAAATAGCAATGGTTTCTGGGGAATGCTTTTAGCTTTTCTAGCGTAAGCAATGATGTTATAATGGATTTATGGATAAAGCGGTGATGCGGATATTGGATGCGAATTTTAACCGGGCGCGGGAGGCGTTGCGGTGTATGGAGGAGTATGGGCGGTTTGTGCTGGACGATGCGGAATTGAGCGGGCGGGCGAAGCGGCTGCGGCACGAGCTGTGCCAGGCGATAGCGGAACTTCCTGATTTTGAGCTGCTGATGGCGCGGGATACGCCGGGGGATGTGGGGACGGGGATTACGACGGAGTCGGAGACGCGGCGGGCGGATTTTACGGCGGTGGTGCAGGCGGCGGCGAAGCGGCTGACGGAGGCGCTGCGGTGTCTGGAAGAGTACGGCAAGCTGGAAAGCAGCCATTTTGCGGCCCGGATGGAGGATATCCGGTACCAATGTTATGACCTGGAAAAACAGCTCTTGACGCGGGGGAATCCGGGGGAACGGTTTGGCAGG
>JAKQBU010000317.1 GCA_029573975.1 Planctomycetota bacterium | reverse complement strand
GGAGGACTTGCTGCGGGCTCATAGCAAACAGGCATTTCCGCAGGGCTTCAAAACCCCCCTGGCTTTCATAATCTTTCCAATCGAGGGGCACTGAACGGCCTGCTCCGCAGGTCGCCATCGGCATCTGCCGGCTCATATATGCCGTCAGCTCCTCATCGCGAACCGTCGTCTCAAAACGAATCGGTATCTCTCCCAGCCGGTCCTCCAGCAGCGTATCCAGCAGGCGGCGAACTGCCGAGCGAATCCGCGCCGTCACGGTTTGAGGGCGAAAATGCCGATGCAGAATCGCCTCCGCATCCGACGGCTGCACACGACCATACCGAAAGCATCGCCCCTGCGAATCCGTCAGCTCCACCAGCGGAGCCAGATAAGAAACACCCTGGCAGGAAACATTCCGTAGACACACTCCAAGACGGTCACGCTGAATCACCTGCTCGAATGCCTCATAAACCCGATGGCTCCCGACGGCTCGACAGCTCGTATCCAGGCAAATGCGGATTTCTCCTTCGCCGCCAGCTGCGATATCGGCATCATCTTTAACGCTGCTGCCCTGAGCGTTGCCAAGAAAATCCAGCAGTACAGAGGGGACCTTTTCCGGCGATAAATACCCGTAAATCAAGTCATCAATCTGAACCGCCGGCGCCAGCATGCAGCAGCCCAAACAAGCCACCTCCTCCACGGTAAAGAGCCGCTGCGCATCGGTATCCTCCCCCTGCCCAATCTTCAAATGCCGCCGAAAGGCATCGAAAACCTCGCCGGCCCCCTTTACATGACAAGCCGTTCCCATACAAACCCGAATGCGATGCCGCCCTGCCGGCTTAAATCGAAACTGATCATAAAAGGTGGCCACTCCCCAAATTTCCGCCAGGGAACGGCCTGTCAATTCACTGAGCCGACGAAGCGCCTCGGCCGGCAGATATCCATAGTGTTTCTGAATGGCTTCCAGGATGGCCAGGGTCTTTTCAGCAGCCGTGCCGAAACGGGCCACCGTGCTTTCCACAAAATCCAGATGCTGACTGTCCGTCGTCTGCTTCACGGCTGTGCCTGAATACAATAAAGATATTTTGCTCCGCGCAGATATATCCGGCCAGGCCCAAAGGCAGGGGAAGCCGTAAAAGTATCCGCCAGTTCGTTTTCGCCCAGTTTTTCAAAGACTCGGCCGGCTTTTATCCGCATCATTTTCCCTTTGGTGCTCAGAAGCAAAAGCGTATCCCCCGCGAGGACCGGGGAGGCCTGAAACGTTGCATTTAAGTCTTCACTATACAGACGGCTGCCGTCCTGAACATCATAGCATTCAAGATTTCCATCCGTCTCGAGAGTCCAAACGAGCAGGCCATTGCTGAGGGGGCTGCAGATATCCGGCATACTGCCTTCGGCCTTCCAAACCAGCTGCGCCGGCTGGTTTGCCTCGGACGACTGCGGCGGCCGAATCGCCGCAAGGTGAGTGTACGGTTCCACAGCAAAAACCAATCCTGCCGCTGCCACCTGCGTGGGAGCCACATCGCCGCTCAGACAATCCAGACGCCATAACTCCGCCTCTGCATCCGCATCATAGGCAATCACCCACGGCGAACCGCTGGTCAAAATCTGTTTGCGTCCGTTCAGCTCAACCACGGTCGGAGAAGTCCAGGAATTGGGTACGGGACGTGCTTTCTCCCAAAGAGTCTTTCCCGTTGCCATATCCAGGACAATCAATTTGCTTTTTCCCGGCTCATAATCCTGGTCCATCTGCACAATCAATCGATTCTCATATACCGTCAGCGAAGAGGCATAGCCGTAGGCGCTGATCGGTACCCCCAGCGAACGAACCCACTGCAGACGGCCCTCAAAATCGAAACAGCCCACCTGGCCGTCCGCAAAAATAGCGGCGGCAAAAACACCATTGGCTGCCGCCGTCGGAGCCGCATAGCCGGTATCTTCCATGACGGTCA
>JAKQBU010000312.1 GCA_029573975.1 Planctomycetota bacterium | reverse complement strand
TCACGATGTGATTATGGCGCCCACCTCGCATACCTATTTCGATTACTATCAGGGACCGCCCCAATCTGAGCCAAAAGCTATCGGCGGCGACCTGCCGCTCGAAAAGGTCCTCGAGTTTGAGCCGGTTCCGCCCGTTCTGGATGCCGAACAGGCCCGCCATATATTAGGTGGTCAAGGCCAACTCTGGGGTGAGTTTATCTCCAATACCAATCATCTGCAATACATGACCTGGCCCCGGGCTGCCGCCCTGGCCGAGATCCTCTGGTCATCCAAACCGGAGCGCAATCCGGAGTCGTTTCGGTCCCGCTTGACCGGGCATCTCAAACGCCTTAACGCCGCCCAGATCTATTATCGCCCCTTGTAGGTTATCGTACGAAAATCTTTCCGACCTCAGCCCAATAAAAAACCCGCTGCCCAGCTTGCCTGAACAGCGGGTTTCTTGCTTTTCCTGATGCATAAATCAATGCCCGTGCAGCGGATTGCCCAGCAGGATTTCGGTCGCCTCCGCCAGACTCTCGGCAAAGGTCGGATGTCCGTGGATGGTCGCCGCCAGCTCGTGCAGCGTGCATTCGGCCTTCATCAGCACCGCGATTTCCTGTACCAGATCCGAGGCGTGCGGGCACATCAGATGCGCCCCGATGATATCATCTTCTTCGTTGGCGATCAGCTTGACAAATCCGCTGGTTTCGCCATACGCCAGCGCCATCCCGCTGGCCATCATCTGGAATTTAGCGGTTTTAACTTTGATACCCTTGTCTTTGGCCTGCTGCTCTGTCAGGCCAACCGAGCCGATCTCCGGATGCGTATAAATCGCCGTCGGCACAATCGTATAATCTTCCCGGTCCGCCGTCCCGGTCAGCACATTCGTCACCACCGCCCCCTGCCGCGAGGCCACATGCGCCAACTGCACCTTGCCCGTCACATCCCCGATCGCAAAGATATTGGGAACATTGGTCCGGCACTGCTCATCGATCTTGATAAATCCCTTCTCCATAGCCACCCCGACTTTCTCCAGTCCTAAATCCTCACTCACCGGCCGCCGCCCCGTGCACACCAGCGCCAGCGTAGTATCGAACACCTGCCCGCCCTTCACCGTGGTCTTCACCCCGGACTTGGTCACTTCCATCTTCTCTACCGCCGTCCCGCACAGTACTTCAATCCCCATCTTCTTGAAGGTCTTGGCCAGCCCGTCGGAGAGATCCTTGTCCGCAATAGAAATCAGGCGATCCAGCATCTCCACCACGATAACCTTGGTCCCCAGTTCCGCAAACACCGTCGCGAATTCGCAGCCGATATAACCGCCGCCGACGATCAGCAGTGATTCCGGCAGTTTCTCCAGGTCCAGAATCTCGTCGCTGGTCATCACCTTGCTGCGATCCTGCGGGAAGAAGCCCGGCATTGTCGCCGCACTGCCGGTAGCGATAATTATATTCGCCGTTTCCAGCACCGCCGTCTTGCCGTCGCTCAGCTTCACTTCCACCTTATTCTTATCCAGCAGCTTGCCTTTGCCGGCATACACATACACTTTCCGGCCCTTCAGCAGACCCGCTACGCCGCCGCGGAGCTTAGCCACCACCTGATTCTTCCGCTGGATCATCGCCGCCAGATCCACCTTCAGATTGTCGGCTGTGATCCCGTGTTCCTTTCCATGCTTCACACTGGCCACGATCTCGCTGCTGTGCAGGAGTGTCTTGGTCGGGATACAGCCCCGGTTCAGGCACGTCCCGCCCAGCTCCTTCGCTTCCACCACCGCCACCTTCTGCTTCTTGCCCGCCAGTCGCAGCGCCGTG
>JAKQBU010000272.1 GCA_029573975.1 Planctomycetota bacterium | reverse complement strand
CCAGACTACAGTGCCGTCCGGCGCCAGAGTCACTATCCACGGTGGAAATATCCCAACCTGCACCGGCGGAGACAGAAAAAGCGATGAACAATAGAACATAAAACAGAGCTGAAACGGAACTAATCTTACTCATTTTCATCCTCACTTCCTTTGAAATTAAATAGTAATTTGTTAAATTTCAGAATACGATAGTACCTGGTAAATGAGCACTTTCCTTTGCATCCTCTTCCAAGAAAATATGGTTATTATTATATCCAATCAATCTTATTCTGTCAATAAAAATCATGATAACTATTCACAGAATTTGGGGAAAATTCATAAAAAATTCAACCATGCTAAAATAGGGTAATTTACGATTTGGTAGATAACCTAACATTGACGCCAGCGTCAAAAACTCTTCGACCCCTCGTTATTGGGGAGCCAGAGCTGTTTATGGATGACGAAATCGCTTTTTGGCGGGACCATCAATTAAATGAAAAGATTCTGTAGTATTTGGGAGGGGAGAGGATATAATGGTTCCAATTATGGAGAGATTTACGAATCGAATTATGCGGCTGGCGGCGAAATCGGATTATAAACCGATGAAGCAGCGGGCTTTAGCGCGGGCGCTGAATATAACGGATGAGGATTACAACTCGTTCAAGGCGGCGTTGGAGGAGCTGCGCCGCCAGGGGAAGATTGTTATCGGGAGCAAAAGCTGCATCAGTCTGCCGGAGATGGCCAACCGGGTTACGGGGACGTTTCAGGCGACCAGCCGGGGGTTCGGGTTTGTCCGTCCGGAAAAGGCCACGGCTCAGGGGGATCTGTTCATTCCGCGGGGAGAGAGCCTGGATGCGGTGGACGGGGATCAGGTCGTAGCCCAAGTGATTCGGCGGGAGCGGCGGGGTCAGGAGGGGCGGCTGACGGGCCGGGTGGTGGAAATTCTGAAACGGCAGGAGACGCAGTTTGTGGGGACGGTGCTGCGGCGGGATAAGCAGTGGTTCATTCAGCCGGATGGCAAGACGATTACGGAGCTGATCGCGGTGGATGATCCGGGGGCGAAAGATGCCCGGATCGGCGATAAGGTGCTGGTGGAGATATTACGTTATCCCACGGAAGGCAGCTTTGCGCAGGGGGTGATTCTGGAGAAGCTGGGCAAGAGCGGGACCTCGGCGGCTGAATTGAAGGGAGTAATTAGGCGGTTTGGGCTGGAGGAGAAGTTCAGCCGCAGTACGCTGGGGGAGACGCGGCAGGTAATCGGCCGGTTCGAGGCGGCGGATGCGAAGGCGGCGGGGAAACGGGAAGATATTCGCGACCGGGTTATCATTACCATCGATCCGCAGGACGCCAGGGATTTTGATGATGCCATCAGCCTGCGGCATACGAAAGGCGGGATGTGGGAGCTGGGGGTACATATTGCTGATGTGAGCCATTTTGTGAGGGAAGGCGGACATCTGAACGAGGAGGCCGGGCGGCGTGGCAACAGTGTGTATCTGCCGCAACATGTGATCCCGATGCTGCCGGAATTGCTGAGCAACGGCATTTGCTCTCTGCAGGAGGGGCAGGATCGCTATGTGAAAAGCGCGTATATCGAACTGGACGGTCAGGGGGAGGTGATTTCGACGCGGTTTGCCAATAGCGTGATGCGGTCGGCGAAGCGGCTGACGTATGAGGATGCGGAACTGATCCTGGAGGGAAAGACGGGGGGATTTGAGGGGAAGGTGGTGCACCTGCTGAAGGAGATGGAAAAGCTGGCACAGATTGTACAGAAGCGGCGGGAGGCGGCGGGGATGCTGCGGCTGGAGATGCCGAAGGCGGAGCTGATTTACGATGAGAAGGGGCATGTGGTGGATGCCCGGCCGGAGAGCACATCGTTTCCGCATGTGATGATCGAGATGTTTATGATCGAGGCGAACGAGGCGGTGGCGCGGCTGCTGGACGGGCTGCGGGTGCCGTTTCTGCGGCGGGTTCATGCGGAGCCGGACTCGCTGGCGACGGGGAATACGGCCCGGATTGTGAAGCTGTGCGGGTATATGATCCCGAAAAATATCAACCGGAAGGGATTGCAACAGTTGCTGGATTCGGTGCGGGGCAAGCCGGAATCGTTTTTAATCAATCTGGCGGTGCTGAAGAGTATGCAGCGGGCGGAGTACAGCCCGACGCCGATCGGGCATTATGCGCTGGCGAGCGAGCACTACTGCCACTTTACCAGTCCAATCCGGCGGTATCCGGATCTGACGGTGCACCGGCTGCTGGAGGCGTATCTGAAGGGGCGGCTGACCCGAAGCACGGTGCGGGACTATCCGGATTTTGAGCAGTTGGAGGAGATGGGGGCGCATTGCAGCCAGACGGAGCGGCGGGCGGAAGAGGCGGAAGACGAGCTGCGGACGGTGAAGATTTTACAGATGCTGGCCAAGCGGATCGGGGAGGATATGCTGGCGGTGGTGGTTTCGGTGACGAATTTTGGGATGTTTGTGCAGTGCGAGAAATTTTTGATCGAGGGGCTGATCCGGGCGGAGGATATCCAGCGGTTTAGGCAGAACCGCAAGGGGAAAAAGCAGGGCCACCACCGGCAGGAACACGGCGGGAAATTTATCGACAATTGCCCGTACCGCATTGGGCAGGAAGTGAAGGTGCGGGTGGCGGCGGTGAATGTGCCGGGGCGGCTGCTGGACCTGGCGCTGGTATAATCAGGGTACTCTATCCAATTTGAAAAATGCGACGTCTAACCTTTATTTCTGTATCTTTTCGTAGGTAATAATCAGGGCGGTGGATTTTTCTTTGGCTGTCAGAAGCAGGCCGGTTTCCATGAGTTCGCGGCCGGTGCTTTTTTGGGGCTGGTTCACATCCAGGTCGGTAACGATATAATTGGCGTCGGGATTGAGGCCCTGCAACTTGTACGTCTGGGATTCTTCGCTGTTTTCGGCACGGCGGAAGGCCTGGACCAGACCGGCACCCTTTTCGGGCATATCGAACTGCCAAGTCATCCAGACAGTCTCCTCCAGGCTGTAGGGCGTGAGTGGGTAAAAGTCGCCCCAATAGTAGGGAATGATCCGCCGCCACTCGGCCATGAAGCGGCGCATGTCGGCGTAGTCCAGCGTGTCCTTGCGGGTGTCTTCGGCCGTGCCGATCCAAGGAGCCATATTGCTGCGCTGGACATAGCGGCTTCCGGTCATCGGACAGCCGGCCCCAAAGTAGGGCAGCCAAGGTGCCAGACCGTACAACTGGCACTGTGACGATATTGTGCCACCGGCAAGGTCACTTTTTGACAAAGGCACACCTCGACGCATCATTTCAAGAACATTGCGCTGACCTCCGCTGGCGCAATTGTCAAAAGGCATGTTGGGATGGCGTTTCTTAAGCTCATCCCAGAAGGCGAGCAAACCGGCGACCTGCCTGATTTCGGTGATGCCCTGTCGATCTTGCGGCTCCTCATAGCGCCAGTATTCGAGTGGATCGAAGTTATAGTCCTGACGGTACATGTCGATGCCGTTCTCCACGATCAACTTGTCGATCGTGTCGATTAGCCATCGGAACGCGTCGGGATTGCCCAGGTCGATAAGCCTGGCAGGTTCATTCGGACCATACAGCCATTCGGGATGATTCCGGTACAGCCAACTGCCAGGCACTGCCCGTTCCGGTTCGAACCACACAGTGAGTTTCAGGCCCTGGGCGTGAGCAGCATCAGCTACCTCGCGTAGGCCTCTCGGGTAGCGGGACGGATCCGGCACCCACGTGCCGGTGAACCACCAGTTATTCTCGCAGGGATACCAGCCAGCGTCCCGCCACCAGTAGTCGAACTTGAGGCCTCGCGCTGCGGTGTTCTTGATCATCGTGATCTCCTCGGTAGCACCGTCGTAGAAACTCAGGCTTGAAGCCGAGATAATCGGAGGAAAGGGCTGACCCCCCGGTCGGGGCAAGTTGAGGTCGATCATCCACCGCCGCCAGATGTTTTGCGCTCTGACTCGGTCCGCACCATCATAAAATTGGAGGACTACCAGCGGGGTACGGACTTCCTCGCTTGGGTGCAACTTGAAGTAAGTCTTTTCCTGCCCGCCAACGATATGCAGGGCACTGCCGGCATCCCGGTTGAAGGTTGCCGACCACTG
>JAKQBU010000248.1 GCA_029573975.1 Planctomycetota bacterium | reverse complement strand
GATTGTTTTGCCGCCTGTTGCAGCCAAGAATTTGATATAATAACGACGAAAGGAAAATGCATGAACCGTTTACATACCGGGACTATCCTGCTGCTCGCTGTTACGTTGGGGCTTGCCGCCCCGATGGGATTTGCGGAAACAGCACAAAAGCCTGCTGAAGCTACCCGAGACAGCCGCCTGGACTGGTGGCGGGAGGCACGGTTTGGATTATTTATTCACTGGGGATTATTCGGTTTTCTGGAGAAGGAATGGGACGTTGTCAAGATACCCACGGCTGAATACCCCGAGCTGGCAAAAAAGTTTAATCCGGTGAAATTCGACGCCGAGCGCTGGGTTCGCTCCGCCAAAGACGCAGGTGTGCAGTATATTGTTTTTACCAGCAAACAGCATGACGGCTTCTGCCTGTTCGACTCGAAATATACCGATTTTGATGTGGTGGACGCTACTCCTTTCCGGCGGGATGTGATGAAGGAACTGGCGCAGACCTGCCACCAGCAGGGGATGAAAATCGGCTGGTATCATTCCATTCTGGACTGGCATCATCCGGACCAAAGCGAGTTTCCGCAAAAAGAGACCTGCTGCGGAAACCGGTTCCCGGAGTATGTGCAAAATCAGCTCTGGCAGCAGTGCGAGGAACTGCTGCAAAACTATGGGCCGATTGCCGTCATATGGTTCGATGGGGAATGGATCAGGGAATGGACCGAGGAACAGGGCAAGGCGTTATATCATCATTTGCGTGAGATTCAGCCGAATTTAATCATCAATAACCGGGTGGGCCGGGGGCGGCAGGAAAAGGCCGGACAGCACGACACGCGGGAATTTGTGGGGGATTTCGGCACGCCGGAGCAGGAGATCCCCGCCACCGGGATTCCTAATTATGACTGGGAGACCTGCATGACCATGAATGACTCGTGGAATTACAGCCGGAACGATACCAACTGGAAGTCCAGCGAGGCTTTAATCCGTACCCTGGTCGATATCGCCAGCAAAGGGGGAAATTTATTGCTGGATGTCGGTCCCACCCCTGAAGGAGAATTTCCTGCCGCCGCGGTCGAAAGATTGAAAGCCATCGGTGACTGGCTGAAGATCAACGGGGAGAGTATCTATGGCAGCCAGGCGAGCATTTTTCCAAAGCTGGACTGGGGCCGATGCACGACGAAAAATGGCAAGGTGTATCTGCACGTTTTTGATTGGCCGGGAGATACAAAACTTATTGTGCCTGCTATAGAAAATAAAATACAACGAGCGTATCTCTTAGCGGAAAAGAATGGTTCTAATCTGAATATCACACCTTTGGAAACCTCACTTACTATTGAACTGCCCTCAACCGCTCCCGATACCGTCGATACCGTGATTGTTCTGGAGGTAGAGGGTCAGCCCAAAATCATCATAGAGAAGCCCATTCGCCCGGAAAATCCCGAACTCATCAAACTGCCCTTCAGCTTTCCCACCGGTATGGAAAATACCCCGGTGCTATATAAAGGCCAGCCGCTGCTGGTAAATAATCGCCGGCCCCTCCATGCCAAGGTAAAAGATTTTTACCTCTTTATAGAGGACCTTCGCACGGGTCAGGAGATCACCCGGTTCGGCGAAGGTTTTTCGTTTGTCAGCGGTTTTGTCAATGGCGATGAGATGAATGTCTTTGCCACGGAAAATACCGATGACGACTGGACGCACGATATCTACCGTTTTTCCTCAACCGATCTGCAAAACTGGAAAAAGGAACTGGTTATCCATCGCAAA
>JAKQBU010000241.1 GCA_029573975.1 Planctomycetota bacterium | reverse complement strand
GGCTCAGAATCTATTATGTACTATTTTCCGGTCCACCAGTTTCGACCGTCTGTTTTCAGCGCGAATTTTTGGCCGCCTTCGAGGCCGCAGGAGCTATCTTCCGCAGGCCTATACGTATATAGGTTGAGGACAGATAGCGACCAGAACGAAGAAGGCGGGCAAAAAGACCGCTGAAAATCGAAAGCCCGTGAGAAATGCGGGTTAAGTTCGATTTTTGGGCATACCGATTGGTCGCCTTTTTTAGTTATGGGAACTACCAACGGCTTTCCGCCCTTACATGGAGAAAGGATTCGAAACCAGGGAAATTACCTTTCCCGATTCCTGACATCAGGTACTGCCGCCCCGTAAAACCAGCCGCCCCCGCCAGCCTATTTTTTCACAATCTCTTCCGGATACGGTATCCGCAGCTTCCAGCCAACCTGCAAAATATCCTTATTCTTGATGAGATTCCGGTTGGCTTCATAGACGCTGTCCGCAAACTTCCCGCTGCCGTAATACTGTTCGGAAATAATGTACAAATTATCCCCGGTGGCCACCGTATGATAACGCGGCTGACGAACCTCCGGCTCAGGCTCCGGCGCAGGGGGTATTACCGCCGGCTTTTCCTCCGCCGCCGGTGGCACGGTAACGGTTACTCCGGAGGTTTCCGGCGCTGCCACTCCGGTCTCCGGCTGGCCCTGCAGCTTCGGTTCCACGACCACCGGTTCCAATACCGGTTCCGGTACCGGCATCGGCGCTGGGGCAGGGGGGGCCGGCTCCGCCTGGACCGGCGGCGGAACCTCCACAACAGGTTTATCCTGGTCCCGGCCCTGCGTGACAAACAAAACCGCCGCCGCCGCTACCACCACGATCCCAACAATGATTCCTATTTTGATATCGTTCTGCATACGTTCACCTCATACTTCTGATTCAATAAAGTTTGCGGCATCTTGTTATGATTCGAATCCATCACACGGAAGGATTCCGGGAATATTGTTTATCCGGGCTGGGGGTGTATTCCTTCTTGCCGGCTTCTTTTTCCTTTTTGATACCCAGCATCAGAAGCGGCGCCGCCACCGCAATGGAGGAATACGTGCCGACTATCATACCAATAATCATGACATAATTGAAACCGCGCAATCCCGCCCCGCCCCAGATATACATGATAATCAATACCATCAAGGTAGTCGTTCCGGTCAGCAGAGTACGGGATAACGTCTGATTGATACTGAGATTGATTATGTTCCCGGTTACATGGGCCAGCTTGCCCCGATTTTCACGAATCCGGTCAAATACGACGATCGTATCGTTAATCGAATAACCGATCAATGTCAGGATGGCGGCAATGATCGTTAAATCAATTTTAAAATCGCTGATCAGCAGGAATTTCCCGATGGCGGTGGACGCCAGCCAGGGAGTAATGGCGATCATCCCCAGGGCAATGCTGACATCATGCACCATGGCTACGATTCCGGCTAACCCGAACCGCACATTGCCGAACCGTATCCAGACATAAATGATAATCGCCACTATGGCAAGGACCATGGCTACCAGGGCATCCTGCATGCTCTTTTCTCCCACCGAAGGATCGATCTGCGTCACCCGCGGCAGCGAAGTCTCCAGCTCCAGACCGCGTGTGAACCACTCGGTCAGGTTCGCCTGGAATTGATTCCATTCCGTCTCTTCCGACCCGCCATATAAAACATCCGGACTAAGTACTGCGGCCTCCACCGCCTGCTGCGGGGCATCCACTGCCGCCTGCAACTGGCCGGGAGCAAACAGCTTATACTGGAACTGCCCGTATTTGCCGTAATCACTCTTGAAGCGAAGCTGGCCGAACCGGTCCGTCAGCCGCTGCAGCGATTCGGCCTTATTCGCCCCGAACTCCCCGGAGAACAGCAGGCCGCCCTGATAATCCACCAGATACGGCTTCTGGGCCACCAGCTCCGGCGTTATCGGCTGCGCCGTAACATTCGCCGGCTCCAGATTGTATAGCGAATCGAGCTTATTCCCCAACGCCGCAATGATTGCCTGGTTCACACTTTCTTCGGTCTTCTCGTTCGTACATTGAACCCGGGGAAGCGCGGCAACCATCTCGTTGATTTTATTCCGGTTGGTCTGGGTGGTCGTGAGTATAAACTCATTGGGCTGGGCTCTGGCGGTGATCTCCGATTTTATCAAACGGTCATCGCCCACACCTTTGGCGGCATCCAATACCAGACCTTGAACTTCCTCTAAGGTCTTTTTCTCTTCTGCGGGAAACAGCAGCGTTGCCGTAAATCGGTTGGTGGCTGTAGTCACGATTTCATATTCCAGGCTATCCGCCGGACCGATTTGCTGAACGCCGGTTCCTTCGGCAATTTGCTTATTATTCATCTGCCGCCCAGCCTGCCTCACCGCTTCCTCTACCGCCGCCCGATCCAAATCTTTGCCCTGTTCGTTCAGACGGATTCGGACACTGGTTCCGCCGGTAAACTCGATGGAGTATTTACTGTTTTTCGCCTCATCCCGGCTCAGGAAAACAACCCACCCGGCAACCACCATTGCGATAGACACCACCAGTAAAACCGGCATGACGCCCACAAAATTAATCTTGGTGGTTCGAATCACCTGCAGCATGTGCAGTTTGCTTTTCAGAATTTTCATATCCGTCATAAGATCAAAGATGGCACGCGTGACAAACAAGGCGGTAAACAAATTGCTGACCAGTCCGATCATCAGCGTCAGGGCAAATCCCTTCACTTCTTCCGACGCCACCAGCCACAAAATCAAAGCCGTAATCACCGTGGTTAAATTCGAATCCAAAATGGCGCTAAACGCCCGGTGATACCCATTCTTAATGGCCATCCGTATAGACGAACCCCGCGCCTGTTCTTCGCGAATACGCTCGTACACCAGCACGTTGGCATGCAATGCCATACCGATGGTCAAAATCAAGCCGGCGATGCCCGGCATGGTAAAGGTGGCCCGGCTGAAGGCCATCGACGCTAGAATGATCAGCAGGTTCATATACAAGGCAACATTTGCCAATGCCCCCGCCAGCATATAGTAAATCAGCATAAAGACGGAAACCACGATCAATCCATACACGCCCGCTTTCAATCCCGCCTGCAGGTTGTCCCGCCCGATCAGCGGACCCACCGTATTCTCGCTGATCGGCCGGTCGCTCAGCCGCGCCTTCAACGACCCCGCCCGCAGCTTATCCACCATATCCTGCACCTGCTGATACGAAAACTGCCCCGTAATCTGCCCGCTCTGGTGAATCGCACTTTGGATATTCGGCGCGGAAATTGCCTCGTCATCCAGCAGAATGCACAACGGCCGGTTCAAATTGCTTTTGGTCAACTGTAAAAACCGGTTCGCGCCGATCTCATTCAGATTAAACGAAATCGCCCACCGGCCCAACTGGTCCGTATCCGGACGGGCGCTCTGGAGTTCCCAGCCATTGCCGCCCTTTTCATGCAGCAGCACTTCATCCGCCTTATTGGACGCCAGCACATACAGCTTGCCCGCAAACTCCGCGGTTATAGCATTGCCCGATTTAAACTCCTCCGCATCCCGGATCTTGCGCCACGCATAATTCCCATCCCCGCTCTTGGCCGGATTCGGACCATATTGCGCCAAACGGTCCTGGTACGACTTGATGGCCGTTTCAGTGAGAATCCCCTCGCTTAACGTGGGAAGAATCCGGAAATCCAGTACCCCCGATCCCTGCAATTGCCGCTTCAAATCCTCCGGACTGTCCAGCCGGCCCGATACCTTGGCATACGCATCATACGCCACTACCAGTTCATCGATGATGGCAGAGGCATCTGGCGGCAGCGCGGCTTTGATGGCCGTCAGATCCGTATCACGCTTGGCTTTGCCTTCTTCCAGGATCCCCTGCAGCCGCTCCAGATCCACATTCATCTGTTCCACTTTATACAGCGCCGCCTCGTATGTGGCTTTGAAACCCGCGGATCCCCCCAAGGCAGATCGCACCGAGGACAAACCTAGTTCGGTCGCGATATACTGCCGGACTAATTCCTGCTGGGCCTCTTCCGCCGTCAGCGCTTTGACTCGTTCCACCCGGTTCGGATCATCCAGCTCGTTCCATTGCTGTGCTAACAGATCAACCCGTTGCGTCTCAATCTTGGCTTCACCGAGCTTGCTTGCCAGCATCTGCAACTTTTCTTTGATCTGGTCACGATTTTTCTCTCCGGCAATGAAAGCGTCATACGCCGCCGCCAGATCCTTCAGCATCTGCCGCCGGTTTTCCAGCCCGCCCGCCAGACGGTCAAACTCCTGCGCCCGCGCCGCCAGATAATCCGCCTCACTCATCCCCTGCGGCTGCACCAGCGCCCGCTGAACCGCTCGCAAATCCAGATTGTATTTCTCCAGCAGGTCCAGCTTCTCCTGATACCGCTCCCGCAATTGCTGCGTTTCTTTACTCGCCAGCGGCATCTGGATCTCGATCCGGTCGTTGCCGTGCGGACGCCAGATCAAATTCCGCTGATTGCCCGGATCGATTCGCTCCTGCAGCGTCCGGATCATATCCTGGGCCGCCGTCCGCTTTTCTTCCGAACTCAGGTCGCTGGTATCGATCTGGTACAGCAGACTCGTACCGCCCGCCAGATCGATGCCCGGCTTGAGCTTCTTGCTGGGCGGAAATATTTCCAACGCAGCCAAAACGATTATCACGACAATCAAAACCAGCTTCCAGAACAGATTCTTACTCATGTAGTATGCCTTTACCTAAAACTCTTTTTTTCCAAATATTATATTTCCTGGCCGGCATCCGGCGGCAGCCGCCCTCCCCCACCGGCCGCCTCCCGCGCCGCTGACAACGGCTTCTCCGCTCAGGACTTCACCTCTTCACCTTCGGCAAACACCTTGCTGATGGCACTGCGTACAATCCGCATCTTGGTATTCGTCGCTTCGTCAATCTTAATCACCACTTCTTCGTCCCGAACATCCACCACCGTCCCGATAATCCCGCCGATGGTCCGGATCCGGTCGTTTTTCTTCAGCGCACTGAGCATCTGCTGGTGCTGCTGCTGTTTCTTCTTGGGACCCCGGAACATAAACAGATAAAACACCGCAATGATCAGCAGCATCGGCAGCATCATTTCCCACATGCTCTTTTGGGGCGCCTGCTTGCCGTCCGCCGGCGCCGGCTCATCGCCGGGAGCCGCGGTTTGCGTGCCGGTTTGTGTTTCGGTTCCCTGCGGGGCCGCCGGTGCCCCTTCCGGGCTTCCCGCCGCCTGGGCCAGTATCAACAAATAATCATTCATGTACTTTCCTTCCGTAAAAAATTAATTCATCTCAGGATTCATTCGATCCACATCATAACGCAGCCACGGCCCGGACCACTCGGCATAGCGATCCTCCCGGATCGCCTGCCGCGCCTGCGACAGCAGCCATTGATAAAACGCCAGATTATGCAGCGACACCAGAATCGGGCCGGCCATCTCGCCCACCAGAAACAAATGCCGCAGATACCCGCGCGAAAAATTCCGGCAGGTATAACAGTCGCACTCCGCATCGAGCGGCCCCGTCTGCAGTTGATACTGCTGGTTCCGCAGCCGCAGCGGACCGCCGCGCGTAAACGCAAACGCATTCCGCCCGTTCCGCGTCGGTAAAACACAGTCAAACATGTCGATCCCCGCCCCGATCGCCGCCGCCAGGTCCCGCGGCATCCCCACCCCCATCAGATACCGCGGCTTCTCCTCCGGCAGCAGCGGCACGGTATGCTCCACCGTCCCGATCATCTCCTCATGCCCTTCCCCCACGCTCAGCCCCCCGATCGCATACCCCGGAAAATCCAGCTTCCGCAGCTCCTCGCTGCAAAGGCTCCGCAACTCCCGGTCCGTTCCCCCCTGCACGATCCCGAACATCCATTGATCCCCGCGCCGGTGCGCCGCCCGCGACTGCTCCGCCCACCGGATCGTACGATCCACCGCCTGCCGGAGACGATCCGGACTGCTCGGGTATGGTACACATTCATCAAATGCCATAATGATATCAGCGCCTAACTTGTTTTGCACGTCCGTCGCAATCGCCGGACTCAGCTTGATTCTCGCTCCATCGATATGCGAGACAAATTCCACTTCATCCTCGCCGATACGGTTCAACTCGCTCAGCGAAAACACCTGATAGCCGCCGCTATCGGT
>JAKQBU010000238.1 GCA_029573975.1 Planctomycetota bacterium | reverse complement strand
CGCCTTCCCCGAGGCGGCCGTAAATGCTGCGCCGAAATAATCAGAACTCCCGTTATGTCCTTTCCCGAAATCTCCCTGGATGCCGAAATTCTTGCTGAGATTGGAAAAGAGCAAATCATGTGCCGAACACTATTGTGTTTTATACTACTTTCTTCGTGTTTTACCCATGTTTTATATCACTTTCTTCGTCTTTTACTATACTTTGTTCAACATTTACCAACTTAACCTAACCGTTACAAATTACCAAAATTCTTGCCCATCTTGCCAAAAATCTTACCCAATCGTTAAAACCGTTAGAATCCCTACTTTATTATCGGACCATCACTTTCCACGTAAAATAAAGACTTACATCATTTTCCCGTCCCCAAAAATAAAGACTTATAGCAATTTTTAAAACTCAAAAATAACGACTTACAATCGAAACCGCCTGCATTAAATACCAATAATCTTCCCAATATCGTAAACCGTAACCCACAGCACCAGTCCCAAAATCAATGCCAGTCCCGCATACGTGGCGATTGCCTGCGTTCGCACGGATATCGGTGAGCCTTTGATTTTCTCGATCAGCAGGAACACCATCAGCCCGCCATCTAAAACCGGCAATGGTAAGAAGTTAAACACCGCTACGCAGACACTGATGATCGCCAGAAAATAAAAATAATAACTCGTCGGCCTCTCCTGCACGATCGTATAACTGGCACTTAAAATCCCTACCGGCCCGCTAGCCGCCTTGACCGACATCGTCCCCTGGAACATCCCTTTGATCATCAGGTACGTCTGGGCGACAAAATCATAGGTCCGGTTCAGCCCCAACTCCATACTCTCCGCCCAGCTATCCCCCTTGAATTGCCGCAGCAGTGTCTTTAAAGGCAGTGCTGCCAAACCTTTAAAGTCAGGAAGATACGCATATTGAATCCACTTCTCAGGCTCCTCCTGCGGCACCTTCACGTTTACAATATTCACAGCCGGCTGATCCCCTACCTGATATCCAATAGCTGCTGTTTCGCCGGAATGGCGGATAAGTTCCCGAATAATCTCCTGCCAGCTTGCCACCGGAACATCCTCTATACTAACTATCCGAGCACCACGCGGCATGGCCAGTTGGTCTTCTGCGGCTGGGAACTCCTTGCTAACTTCTGCAATAACAGGATGTTCCATATCAAATCCGGCCATAAATCCGATCATCGGATCCCCTTTCGCACCCCGGAAGAGCCGATCGATCCAGGAAACCGGACTGCGGCGGTAGGGAGTTACCTCCAATGTCTTCTCAATCCATTCACCCTCTGTTTGGCGGCTAACCACCATACCTACAGAATTTCCTATATTACTTTCACAAACTTTATAAATATCTTCCAGTGTTGGATTTAGAATTGACCCGATTTCCAGGATAATATCTCCTGCCTGTAAACCGGCTGCCTGAGCACTTTTTTCCGTTACCTTTTCGACCTTCAAACGCGGTTTCATCCCCAAAATCTGCCCCCGGGTCTGCCGGTCGCCCAGCCCCATCAGCAGGAAGGGAATTTCAATATCGTGTTGGGTTTGCCCGGCATCCGATTTCCTCGATACGGTAATCTTCAAATTCGCCGGCGTCTGTAGCAGCGATTCCGGATATAAATAGTCATGAAGCTGATCAGCACGCGATATCTCCCGGCCGTTCACCGCGGTAATCGTATCCCCTGCCAGAAGGCCTATTTGCAGTAATTGTTCGATGATTTCGGCTTCCCGCACATTACCAATTGTCAGGGATTGAGGCGGTAGAATACCAAATTCCTGGATCCCAATCAGTTCATCCATCTTAGGAACAATGGTATAATCCTCAATTGTCCCATCCGTATGTTTCACCTTCATCTCCACCCCCTGCCCTTTATCCGCAAGGGCGCTGGCCAGCTTGATATCCGTAAACACCAGCTTTGTCGAACCGTTAATCTCTATCACTTCGTCCCCCGGTTTCAATCCGGCCTCGGCGGCCGGCGTATCTTTTACCACGTCACCGATCACCGCCGGCTCCAAATCCACACCATGCGAAAAAACAATCATAAACACCAGGATTCCGCAAATGATATTCATAATGACACCTGCGGATACCACAATCGCTCGCTGCCATATCTTCTTATTGCCGAAGGCCCGCGGATCGTCGCTGGGTTTGTCGGGACCGGCATCCTCCTGCCCCAGCATCTTGACATAACCGCCGAGCGGCACAAGATTTATCTTATATTCCGTTTCCGCTTCCTGCGTGGATTTCGTTGGTATGGTTAGGTTACATTGACTTTTTCCATCTTCCCCGTGAAACAAATCGGGGAGTATGCGAATCTGAAATCCCCCTTGCACCGTTTGAAAACTTACGATGGTTGGGCCGAAACCCAGGGCAAAGCCTTCCACCTTGATTCCCACGGATTTGGCCGCAATAAAATGGCCCAACTCATGCACAAAAACCACCGCCCCGAAGCCGGCTAATACCAGAATTATATTCCAAACTTTGTCCAGATGCCCCATCAAATATATGCCGCCACCCGCTAAAATCGCCAGCATCAATACCTGGGAAAATCTATTTGATTCTTTCTTTTCCACGGGAACGTTTGTCTGATCCGACATAGATACCTCAAAATCTTTTTACTAAATTATAAAACAAGCAATTACGAAACTTTAATCCCCGTTTTTTCGGGGCTGGCAACCATTTCTCTGGCCCAGCGATCCGCGGCCAGCAGTTGATCCAAACTCGGATTTTTTATCCACTTATGACTACGCAGACAATGCTCGGTAAGTTCGGCTATCTGATGAAAACCAATTTTACCGGCCTGGAACGCCGCAACCGCCGCTTCATTGGCGGCATTGAGCACGGCCCCAGCCGTACCGCCCTGGCGCGCCACCTCGAACCCCAGCCGCAAGGCGGGAAAACGGTCCCTGTCCGGCGGTTCAAACGTTAACTTACCCATTTCACTGAGTTTAAGCCGCCGGGTAGTGCAAGGCAGCCGGTGCGGGTAGGTCAGGGCATACTGAATCGGCAGTTTCATGTCGGGATTGGATAGCTGGGCTATCACCGAACCATCGCAAAACTCTACCAATGAATGAATTATCGACTCCGGATGGATGAGTACTTCAATTTGTTCCGGTTCCAGTCCGAAAAGCCAGCGGGCTTCAATGATTTCCAGGGCTTTATTCATCAATGTGGCAGAGTCAATGGTGATTTTCGGACCCATATTCCAGGTCGGATGCCGCAGGGCCTGGGCCACCGTCGCACCGGAAAGCTGTTCGGCGGTCCATTGACGGAACGGTCCGCCGGAACAGGTAATTATGACTTTTTCCACCTCTTCCCGCCGGCCGGAATGCATCGCCTGTAGGATGGCGGAATGTTCGCTGTCAATCGGCAGGATGGTGGCGTTATACTCTTGCGCCATCGGCATTAACAGACAGCCGGCCACCACCAGCGATTCCTTGTTGGCGATGGCCACGGTTTTTCCCGCCTTGACGGCTGCTACTACGGCTGGCAGACCGGCAGCTCCCACAATACTGACAATCAAAATATCGCAGCGTTCGTCCGTCGCCAGTTCCACCAGATATTCCGGCCCCCCCAGCACCTCGGTTGGAGTATCCGCCAAGCCCTTTTGCAGCGGCTCCAGATACAGGGGATCGGTTATTACCACCTTATTTAAACGGTACTTACGGGCCTGCTCCGCCAGCACCTGCCATTTGCAATGGGCACTGACCGCGATTAATTCATACGAATCTTGCAGGGAATCTATAACTGCCAGGCTGTTCAGGCCGATGGAGCCGGTCGAACCCAGCAGCACTATCCGTTTTTTCTTTTGCCGCATAGAGATAAGTCTAGTCAGAACGGAGGTGATTACAAGAAAAATCGAACCGAATGTAAATGACTGCCGTAAAACAGGAAACGCTCTCCGGCATTTGCTTGATTTATTCGATGGGGGCGATATGATAGGTTTGTAACAATCGAAAAGAAAGGAACTTGCACGTGAGTTTTCAGGACCGGCAATATTATCAGGAACCATATGGCATGGGCGGCGGTAGAATGGGCGGCTTCGGACTGCCCCGGCCCAGCCCGATGGTAAAGTACCTGCTTATCGCGAATTGCGTGATTTTTCTGCTGCAACTGGCTTTCAGGGGGAAGTTGGAAACCCTTTTTGCTGCAACGGTTTATCATCCTTTTCAGGTATGGCGGCTGATTACGTTTCAGTTTCTGCATGACACGGGAACGCCCTTTCATTTGCTGTTCAATATGATCGGGCTGTATTTTCTGGGGCCGCTGCTGGAACGAAGCTGGGGGGCGAAACGATTCATAACCTTTTATTTAACATGTGGTTTGGTGGGTGGACTTTTGTTTGTCGTTTTTACTTCGATTGGCTGGCTAAGCGGTGAATATATCATTGGGGCATCGGGGGGGATTCTGGGAATGCTGGCGGCGTGTGCGGTGCTCTTTCCGCAAGTAACGGTCATTTTGATATTATTCCCTGTGCCAATTCGACTTGCGGCGATTTTGCTATGCGTGGTGTATATGTTATCCGTCTTGACAAATATGGCCAACGCGGGCGGGGATTTGTGTCACTTGGGGGGGATGGCGACGGGATTTGTGTGGGTAGGCAGGCCGTATATAAAGGCATGGCTATCGCGATTGAGTGCAACCTCTTATCAGAAAAAGAGTAAGAAGAGGGAGATGCTGCAATATGAGCTGGACCGGATCCTGGCCAAGGTGCATGAACAGGGGATTCAGAGCCTGAGCGGAAAAGAGAAAAAGATCCTCCAGCAGGCGACGGAAGAACAAAAACGAAATCGTATGTAAGCAGGCAAGCCTGCACCACTCGCGCCGCGGGCATTTTACCAAGGCGACGCTCCCGTTGGTCGCTTGTAAGTCCGTAATTTTGGGGACTGGTAATTGCCATAAGTCTTTAATTTTTGTTTTGCGGAATTGCTGTAAGTGCTTATTTTTGATTTGAGGAAATTGCTGTAAGTCTTTATTTTACGTGGAAAGTGATGGTCCGATAATAAAGTAGCGATTATAACGGTTATAACGGTTGGGTAAGATTTTTGGTAATATGGATAAGAATTTTGGTAAGATTTGACGGTTAGGTTGAGTTGGTAAATGTTAAACAAAGTATAGCAAAACATGAAGAAAGTGATGGAAAAACGTGTTAAAGTGCTATAAAAGCAGTGCAAAACATGAGTAAAAGTGAATAGTATTGTCACGAGGCAAAAATAGGTATGAAGTACATCGCCATGCTGGTTTTTCTTAGTCTGTGGTTTTGGAATGTATCGGGGTGTATAACGGGCCGGGGTCAAACCAGGATCATTGCCCACCGCGGGGCTTCGTATGATGCTCCCGAAAACACCGCGGCGGCGGCCAACCTGGCCTGGCAGCAGGGAGCAGACGCCGTCGAGTGCGATGTCTATCTGAGCCGGGATGGCCGCATCATGGTCCTGCACGACGGCAGCACCAAACGGACGACCGGCACGGACTTGCCCGTCCGCGAAACCCCCTCGGACGAACTGCGCAAGCTGGATGCCGGAAGCTGGAAATCGCCGGAATTCGCCGGAGAAAAGATTCCCTATCTGGAGGAACTCATCGAAACAATCCCACCCCGTGGCCTGCTTTTTGTGGAGATTAAATGCGGCCAGGAAATTTTGCCGGAATTGCAAAGGATTTTCCAGGCCAGCCATAAGGAGTCACAGATCGTCATTATCGGTTTTGATTTAAATACCATGGCGGCGGCCAAAGAGCAAATGCCGAAAATCCCTGTCTATTGGCTGGTGGGCACCCAGAAGGACCCGCAAACACAGCAGCCGATCCCCCACTCCGCCGAACTCATTCAGAAAGCCCGGGAACATGGCCTGGACGGGCTGAATCTCCATTTCGCGGGCATCACGAAAGAGTTTTCCGAATCGCTACGGGCGGCCGGGCTGGGTTTCTATGCCTGGACGGTTAACGACCCGGGGGAAGCCGTCCGGCTGAACAAGCTGGGCATCGAGGGCATTACCACCGACCGGCCCGGCTGGCTGCGGCAACAGATGGAGGCCGCCGCGGATTCGTAACCGGCATTGAGTTACATCTTCAGTAATCGTTTTCTTTCCAGTAGAGCACCATCGGCGGATCCTGCCCGCGGTCCACGACCGCTTCCACCGTATGCTGAATGCCGGTCCGTTCCGCCTTGCCACAACTGCGAATGGTAAATACATTGCTGCGAACCGTAATCAGTTCCGCGATATCCATAAACAGATCGATGGTGATGCCGGGCACCAGCAGCAATTCGGCAATACTGGTATAACCTTCGGACAGAGCCGTTCGGGCTTCCACAATATTGATGGCCAGGGGTTCGGTAATCCCCGGCAGCGTCTGCAAAACGGCCTTCCCGGCAGTATTGATATTGATGCGGCCGGGGATCCGGTCCTCATCCGTCACCGTAATCCGGTCGGCGATGCGGCGAAAGGTCTGAAGATCCAGCGGCTCCGCTTCCTCTGTCCCACCGGCCAAGGCGGCCCCCTGCTCCGGAGCTTTTTCCACCGCCAGCAGGCCGGCGATGCTTTTCATTTTTACCACCCGGTTTTCCAGAATCCACAAGGCGTGCGGATAACTGAGTTCCAGTTCGGTCTCCAGCACCGCCAGGGGAGCCGTATTGATATTGATGCGTTTGCGGCCCTTGCCGTCCCGATTCCGATCGTAGGAATATACCGTGACATAGGCCAGAAGCCCGCGATCCAGCCGGCTGTCTTCGTTGTCGGGCGGGTCCATCCGGTCTCCGTCGTTTTCATTATTTTCCAAAACTCCATTGCGGTTGGTATCCTCCCCATACAGAATTTTCCGATTCACTTCCGGCAGCAGACCGGCCTCCCGGATGGTTAAAAAGGAAGTGAGGGACGGTATCTGGAGGGCCGATTCCACAATCGTCTGGAGGGTCGGGGAATCCGTTTCCCCTCCCGATACCCGGCGGGTATTCCGCCATGCCAGGAGCGCCGCCACGATGGTCTCATTCATTTCCGGCAGCGCTAAAATCGCCTCGCGCCCGGCGGTATTCAAATTTACTTTTCCCGCTTCATCCTCAAGGCCATAGGAAAATTCATGATTTAGTTTAAACCGATCCGCCAAAACCGTAAAAGAGGCCGAGGACAAGGGAACCTCCTTAAACCGGCCCGGATTTTCATACCAGCTATCGTACAGACAATCGGTAGTACCGCCATCCTGCCGCAAAAGCCCCAGTCCCTGATGAATCCCCGCACGGGCGGCCCAGCGGGCTACCACCCGGTCCCCCGCCGCCATCCGAATGGCATTTTCCAAACGGGTATTTTGCGCCATAGCCACAATCAGAACCGTTAAAATGACCAATACCCATAAAACCAGAACCAGGGCCATCGCCGCACAACGGCGGGCCGGACGAGGCGAAAGGGCAGATACCAAAACCGCCATGAGGTTATCCTTCCTGCGAAAATAGGACCGGCAGAGGCTCCAGGGAAATCACCTGGCTGAACCGGGCTTGCCGATCCGTCTGCTGCGGATGACGAAAGGTCATGCTCACCCGCACCCATTGCGGCACCCGGCCGGCTTCTTCCCACTGCGGTTTCCATTCCCGGCTGTCATAATATTCAAATTTCAATTCCTGGATATCCAGGGCAAGCGCCGACAAAATCCCTTTGGCATTTCCCTGCAGGGGATCCTTGACCATCGCACAGCGCCGCCCCAGATAGCGGGTTTGGGTTTTCTCATCGGTATAGATCCCATATTCGACTTCATACACATCCCCCTGTTCGTCCCGCTCCGGCAGCATCCGGTCGGACACGGCATAGAACCGCAATGTATCCGCGGATTGGCTGGCCATAAAATGCTGCTCCCCCACCAGGCGCATTACACCCGGAACCGGAGAACGATAAAAATTGGACAAGTCTTCCCGGATCTGCCGCATGGCAATCCGCCCGTTGGCAATCACTTCCGTATGATTCTGGACGGCCTGCCGGCTGACAATCACGCTGCGAAAGGCCGCCAGCGCTACCAGAATCACCAGCGTCCCGATCAGCGTCGCCAGCAGCAATTCCACCAGCGTAAAAGCCGGCCTGTTTGTTCTTGATTTTGCCATAGCTGCGTTCCGCGCGGTTCCTCCTGCTTATCGGTCCGACAGCAGGGTTTGGGCTTTGACCGAATAGCGCTGGCCGGCAACCAGCCAGTGCACCTCCGCCGTGACCCGATACACCTGGGCGATATCCGCCGGCTCCACCGCCAGCGTATAGTGGTACGGGGGCTGCGTACCCGGAAAATCCCCTTCGGTTTTTTCTTTTTCCATCAGGGTGCGCCGCTGGGACGAGGCCTTATCCAGACATTCGTCCAGCAGCCGCCAGGCCTGCTCATATTCCTGCCCCCGCACGTTATTGACGACACAGCGATGGCTCAGCCCGCAAATCACCACCGCGCCGATCGCGAAAATCAGGCTGCCGGCCAGGGCTTCTATCAAGGTAAAGCCGCTTTTTCGAATTTTCACCATTTTCAAGCACCTCATCGGCCCGTCAAGCGGCATCCCGCTGCCGGAAACTCTACTTTTTATCCAGATCGACGGTATCCACCGGCAGCGTATCGATTTTTTCCGCGTGCAGTTCCGCCCGGGCGGTAAACGGGTTCAGCAATATGGTATAGGTTCTTTCCGGGTTTGCCACCTGGATCCAGGCGGCCTGAACGCGGCCGTCCTCCCGGTAATGAATTTTCACTTCGCCCTTCTCCGCCGGTGCAGATCCTTCCACCTGTACTTTTTCAAACCGGACCTGTTCGGGCAGCCGGGTCGGACTGACATAGAGATTGCTGACCACCAGAGGGGGCGGGGGCTGATCCTGGTTTTCCACGGGGATTCCGGGCTTCTGGACGCTGAGATAATACGAATTTTCCTCCAGGTCAATGTGCAGGACACAACTCTGATGATTTTCCACCGCCAGCAGACGGGCATACCGGACGGTATAAAGCAGCTTTTTGGCCGCCCCGTATAAAGAAACACTGTCCAGGCTTCGATAAATATGAAGGGCGGAAATCGTACTGGCCAAAGCGATCAGGGTCATGATCACCAGAACTTCCAGTACCGTAAATCCCCCGGCGCCGCCGCTCTTCCGCATCGGATCGACAGCCCTGTCAGTCATTGGTGATATCGGCGGCATACTCATCTCCACCCGGCTGGCCGTCACTGCCATAACAAACAATATCAAAACTGGACGGATTTTTCGTCCCCGGATAAACATACTTGAAAGCATTCCCCCACGGATCGATAAAATCACTTTCCTTGCCGTACGGCCCGTGCCATTTGCCCGTCAGACTGGCCGGTGCAGACCGCAAGGCGGCCAAATCCGCCGGATAGGAACCGCAATCCATATAATAGGCGCTGAGATTTTGTTCCAGCAGCGCGATTTGCGACTTGGCGGCCTTATACTTGGCCCCTTCCACCCGGTCCAGATACCGGGGCACCATGAAAACCGCCAGCACACTGATCAGCAATATCACCACCAGGACTTCGATGATGGTAAATCCGCGGGAAACCGCCGGCCCCCGGGGCCGAAATCTGCTATTGAATGGCATAGTTATCCTTTCCTTGTTTCTCCGGTTACAACCCCGGAATCGCCGTTTCAATCTGAACAATCGGCAGCAGGGTTGCCGCCACGATAAATCCGACCACCAGCGCCAGCAGCAAAATCAGCACGGCGGGGAACAGTGCCATAAACCGTTTCACCGCGGTTTGCGTATCGCGGTCAAAGGCATCTGCCGCCCCCAGCAGCAGGGGCGCCAGCGATCCGGTTTCTTCCCCTACCGAAACGATCTGAATGAGCAAAGGCGGAAACCGGCCGCTTTGTACCAGCGGCTGGGACAGACTCGAACCGGTACGAACCTGGGCGGCCAGTTTGTCGATATCCTGGGCAAGCACCTCGTTTCCCAGGGTATCCCGCACGATCTGCAGGGCCTCCAGAATATTGATCCCCTCCTGCATCAGGGTTCCCAGCGTCCGGGCAAAACGAGATACCGCCCATTTCCGCTGCACCCCCTGAAAGACCGGAATCATCAATTTCAGCCGATCCCAGGTGTATTTGCCGATAGCGGTTTTTTTCCAGCGTTTCACCAGAAAAGCTCCCACAATCCCCGCCCCTGCCAGCACCAGGCCATAGTGTTTCAGAAAACCGCTGAGGGCCAGGGTCGCCCGGGTCGGCCAGGGCAGTTGGCTGACATCCCCCGCCAGCGTATAAAGAATCTGCGGCAAAATCCAGGTTACCACGATCACCACCGAAATCAATCCCAGGCTCAGCACAAACGCCGGATACAGCGCCGCCGTCAGAACATTATTTTTAATCTCCAGCTCCCGTTCGAGCCATTTGGCCATTTGTCCCATGGTTTGCGGCAGTGTGCCGCTGGCCTCGCCCGCCGCCACCATCGAGAGATGAAGATTATCGAATATGCGCGGATAGCGGGCCATCGACTCGGAAAGGGACCGCCCGGAGGTAATCATTTCGGTCAAACCGGCCACCAGACTTTTTACTTTGGGGCTGGGATTCTGCTGGCTGATTACCTGCAAAGCGGTAATCAGCGGCAATTGCGATTGCAGGGCCGTGGCAAATTGCAAAATAAATTCCGATAAATCCTTATCCGATAATCGAAGTTTGAATCCCTTCTGGCGGGGCTTCGCCGTAGCGGACGTATAGACCCGCGGCACAATCTCTTCGACAAAATGGCCCTTTTCCGCCAAAACCGCTATCGCGCTCTGCTGGGTGGCCGCCTCGATCTGTCCCTGCACCGCCTGCCCCATCCGATCCATAGCCTTGTATTGATATATGGGCATAAATCAACCTATTGCGTTGTCTGACAAACACTTACAAAAGACCGCGGCTCGCCGCCGCCCCCCTGCCGCTGCCTTCTTCTCTATCAGACCATTTTCCAGACCCTATGTTGGAAAAAAACAGACGATATAGCCGTTTTGCACTACAAGCTGCTATTTTGCGTTGTCGATTTTTTTCTTAGCGGGAGCCGCTGCGGGCCTGATTCAGAATCAACTGGCTGATGGTCACGCTGGGTAAATTCAGCGAGCCATAGGCTTCCGCCGCCAGATTCCGCAATTCGACATTCGCTTCCAGAGAATTGACGATGGCATACATCGCACTGACCTGCTCGGTCAGAAGCAAATTTCCATGCATCTTGGCAGAGGTGGCCAAAGCGCGAAATGCCATCAGACGCACCGGGATTTCTACCTGTTCGTTCAGCGCCAACGACGCCACGGCCCGCTGCGCTGCCAGCGAATCCAGTTGGGCCAGCGTCCGGGTGGCGGTTTCCTGAATCGGCTTCCGCACATCCGAAATGGCCGCCAGCAGCGCCGGTTCCGCCTTCATCACGTCCAAAACCGGATTCCGGACCGTTGCCAGATGCAGCAGCGTATCCGCCGCATTCTGGGCGTAGGCATCGGCCAGTTCGCTGCTGAACAACTGCGCTTGATTGCGGGCCAGAATCGCCGGAACCAGGGCCGCCAGTTCCTCGGCAGGTGTCGTATCCAGAACCACCTCCACGAAGGAATCGCCTTCCAGGCTCTTTCGTACCGGGGCAAGGTCCCCGCTGTCCGAAAGCACGATCGTGGGAGTAAAGGCCAGATGATAATTTTTCCGGATGGTTTCCATGGCCGCCGACAGATTGGGATTCTGGATCGTTTGCGACAGAATAATCAAGTCAAAGCCCGGCAAACCGCCAGCCTGCTCCATCGTGGCGGCAAAATTTTCTCCCTGGATCACCTCGGCAAAAAATCCGGTCGCACCCAGAGAAGCCGCCAAACCATTTCGCCGCTCCTGTCTTTCATCCACCAGGATCGCGTACTTTTGCCCTTTCTGAAGGAGCGCCTCGGCGATAATCGGAATCACCATCTCGCTATGCTGGAAATTCGCCTGGGGATCGGCTTTGCCCAGCGTTAGAGCGGCGCTGAAACGCACTTCCCGATCCGGATAGTTGATGGCCTTGATCAGCGGCTGCTGGGACTCCAGTTCCAGCAGCAGGGATTTCTGCCCGGAATTCCGCTGCAAGGCCCGAATCGCCTGCAGGGCCACCGGGCGGTTGCGATGCTCCAGGGCCAGGGCCAGCACCCGATGAAGGTACTCCGGACCGGCGGTCAAGGCATAGGTATCGGCATCGGCATGGCCGGCTCCGAAATACTCCGGCTGCTGAAATCCTTCCGCTTCCAGACGGAAAAACGCCGACAGCCACAGCGAAATCGTAGTCCCCAGCGCCGGATCCAGCCGCAGTGACTGCTCGCAGCACCGCATGGTCATCAATTCGTCGAAAGCCCCACTCGGCACCGGCTCAAAATACAACCCGCCTTCATCCTTCCAGAACCAGACATTGGCCTTTTCCTGATTTTCCGGCACCTGCAGCGAGGGCAGATGCTGATAATAATCCCGTGCCAGCCGCTCGAATAAAATGGAGGCGGGAACGGCACTGGCATTCCCGGCGCCCAGGATGCGCCCCATCGCCGAAACCGCTGCCGCCTTCAGCTCCGGACTGGCTTTTTCATCTTCGACCACTTCGCGGATATAGGGTAGCGCCGCCGGATAGCCGATTTTGCCCAGGGCATCCAAAACGATCAATTTGATACTCAATTCCGGGCACTGCTGCAAAACCACTACCAGCGGATTTACCGCCGCATTGCCGATCTGGGGCAAGGCCCATTTGATATTGGCATATTCCTCGCCGCGGGCCGCATCCCGCAGGGCCTGGACCATCACCGGGATCGCCCATTCGCCCGAATCCTGCAGCCGCTTCAGCGCTAACATGCGGGCGCGGGTCGTATCGGAAAGCCGCTTAACATCGACGGCGATTCGCTGGAAATCCGTGCGCTGCTGGAACCGCCCGTCTTCCAGCAGTTTGAGGATCTTCCCCGCCATTTCCGCCAGTTCCGGATTTTTCTGGAGCGTCGTGAGATTGCGATAACTATCGGTATAACGCTCGCTTTCCGCCAGCGAGAGCAGATGGACGGGATCCGGATTCGATGCGATCAGGGCCTCACCGAATTCTTTGGCCAG
This sequence comes from Planctomycetota bacterium, assembly GCA_029573975.1. The sequence goes on along the minus strand of JAKQBU010000238.1, from coordinate 11,540 downwards.
GTCCAGCCGTCCGATCAGGGAATAATGCATCAGCTCATCCCAGTTCTGGCGGACCTGATCCCCGGGATCTTTCTCTGCCGGCTGGGCCAAAACCGCGGGCGTGCTCACGCACACCGCCATGATCAGAGCCGCTGCCACTATCCATCTACCACATTGTTTGCCCATGTTTGAGCCTCCGCTTACTCGATTCGTTTTTTTTGCCAATATTTATTCAAAAACGTATTTCCTGCTTTTTCAACTAATTATAACGCCCTTTTTTCCGCCGTCAATCACTGACTGCCCGCCCGCTGCTCCAGCACCGGCAATTTATCCCGCACTTCCTGGGCCATCCGGCTGTTGGGGAACTCTTCGATAATCTCTCTACCCAGCTTCAGCGCCTTGTTCCATTCCCGTTCCGTCACAAACAGGGAAAACTGCACGCCCATATTGTGCAGCTTGGCCCGGAAAACGCCCCGGGCCGATTCTTCCAGGGCCGCCGCTTCCGTGGGCGTCAAATACTCATCCAGCAGCTTCAGCAGTTCTACCCCCTGTTCCACATCGTTGCTTTTCACCGCCTTGTCCCAGCGGGCCAGCAGCTCCTTCTTATGCCCCTGCTGGCGACGGGCGGTTTCTCCCTCCAGTGCCTGCACCCGCTCCTCCCGCGGGTATATCCGCATCAGCAGTTCCACTTCCTTCTGGGCATCCTCATAATGGTGAATCATCCACAACGATTCGATATGCTTGATCCCCTTGTCAATTTTTTCCTGAATCGTCGCTTTCCGGTATTCCTCCAGTTCCGCCCGCAGCTTCAGGGCCTCCTGCGGACAACTGAACTTTTCGTCCAGCACCTGAATCAAATACAGGGCACTGTCCCAGTTGCCCACCCGGATATCCTGCTGAATCGCCTCCTGCACCACCGCCCGGTCCTTTTCCCGAAAGGCCACCGCCTTGACGGCCTCGCTGAGAAGCTGGTTTTCGTTGATCTGGGTCAGAATCGCCTCACTCTGGGTCTGCCCCGCCAGCAAACGACGCAGATCGTTCACCATCGATTCGCTGTTCCGGCTGACAATCGCCACATAGTACAGGATCCATACGGTACTCAAACTAAAGGCCGTAAAACCAAAAAAGGAAGCGAGGGGCCAGGCTATATCCTGAAGGAGCACCAGTAATCTGGAACGCTCCGCCAACTGGAAAAAATGAGCCAACACGCCGAATACTAATGCCAAAAAGGCCAAAGCCCAGAAGATCGATATGACCCATAATCCGATGCGGCCCATCTTCTTTTCCGTTGCCATCCTGTATCTCCTTATCTATTCCCTGATTCGGTTGTACACCTGCCGGTTTTCCTTTATTTGCCCATCGGGGTTCCGGAGCCGATATTCCGCAGCAGGATATCGATTTCATTCTGGAAGCCGATCTGGCCATAGAAAAGGTCATAATGACGATCCGCAAATTCCAGGAAGCTGGTCCGTTCCTCAAATTCCTGCTCGGACAATTTCAAATAGGTTTCGTCACCCCAGAAATAATTCATCAGATTATTCGGTTCCGTCACCGAGACTTCCCGGGCATGTTCGAGTCCCAAGGTGTGCCCTAACTCATGCGCGCCGGTATTGGCCAGCATGTTGATGACCTGCTCCCGGCGGACCGTCAGATCATCGCTCAGATCCAGCCAGTAATTGCGCGCCATTTCTTCCGTCAAAACCAACGCCATTTCCGTCCGGTCGCTGTTATTGCGATCTACGGACTCGGCCAATCCATTCAGACCGGAATCTAACGTCCCGCCAAAAACCACCGTGGAATATACCTGGCCGGCGCCGGGTTTGGTCAGGGTAAATTCTATTTCATTCTCACTCAGACCCGTCTGGCGGTACATCACCTCGATCCGGTCGGCAATCTGCTGAATCAGCCAACTGCGGCTGGTGTTGCCCAGGCCGAAATCGGCAATATCAAAGGCGGGCCGGTAGGTATCCGCCTGGGAGTATCCCATTCCCGCATGGGCCAGAAAATCGGCAATCGCGCCATCAAACGCCAGCCATACCAGTTGCGACGGCGCCGCCTGTACCGTTTCCGTCTCGGTCGTCGTTATTTTCAGCGTGTAGGATGACTCCTCTTTCGGAGCATTGCCCTGAATCCCCAAACCACTCACCACCACATAATACGTTCCCACGCCGTTCACACTGGGGTCAATCGTAACCGAACCATGGTTGGGTACGGTAAAGACCGCCTGGCCGGTATAAATCGGATCGGCAGCCTGGGCCGGAACGACATCGTAATATTCATCGGTCATGGCCGTGGTGACGGATTCCAGATCCCCATTATAAATCCCGACGGATATCCGCATGGTATCCCGGCCGTAGTTGATTTCCGAATCGATATCCACCGTAATCCGCTGGCCTTCTTCCAACTGGAAACTATAGACATCCACGTCCATATAAGGCCCCAGTTTGGAGTGCACGGCGAGAGAGTTCGCCTCACCCGGTACCAGCAGTTCCCCATCCACCCGGAAGCCGTCTTCCGCGGCGGCCCCGCTGCGGGCAGGATTATAGTAGAACACCGTATCGTCATCCTCATCGACCACCAGATCCGGACTGCCGGCCGCCAGGCTGATCGGGCGGTTGGAAGGCCCGATCGGATCATAGGCAATCCCGCTGGTCGTGGTATAGATACCGAAATCGCCGTTGCCGTCATCATACAGCGTGATATCCAGATCATAGGTGGTGTTAAACAAGCTGCTGATTTCCACAATATAATTCCCGTCGTCCGGGATCATGGCGACCAGGTCATCCCCTTGCCCATCGGTATATACCGCGCTTACCTGCTGAACCACCTCGCCAGAACTGGCCATCAGCAAATCGGAGGTAGCCCCAAAGTAAACGCTCACCGTACCGCTGCCGTTATTGCTGTCAATCTGGATCCGGATGAAATCGCCGTCAAAATCCGCCACCGTTACATTCGCCGGATCCGAAACAAATACCGAATCCACATCGCCGCGGCCCGCCCCTACCCACAGGATGTTATTCAAATCGATGACCAGATCCCCCTGCGCGGTTCCATAGGCAATATCCAGCCGATAAAATCCGCCTGCTTCCACGACCGCCGCCGCCTCATTGGCTGCCGCACTGCTGGTCACGCTTACCCCGCCGACCGTGGTGGTAGCCGAAGTGCCGAAGATATGGGAAGCACTGCTGGTGGAATTAACGGTAATCTGCATGGTTTGGCCGACCGGACTGCCGTTTGCCGTTCGTACCATGTAAAACATCCCGTCGGGATGAATATGAAACGCACTGTAATCCCCACTCGCCAGCACATCAATTACTTCCATCCGTGCCGCATTCGGTTCGGAAACCGTTTCGGTATTGAGCCGCGCGATACTGTCGGAATAATTATCCAGGGCATACAAAACGCCATCCGAAGCAAAATCCAGACCCACGATCTCAATCTGGCCCGGTCCCGGATCGCCCAGGTTCCCCAACTGGCCGTCGATCAGGGAAATCTTTCCAAAAACAGGATTGTTGATGGGTTCGTTGGTCAGCAGATCGATTACCTGCATCCGGCTGTCGATGGTGACCAGGGTATCCGATGCCGAATCAATGGCATAAATCTTGTCGTCCCGATACGCCAGATCCGTGATATCCATGAATACTTCCGTCTGATTGACCAGGGCCGTTAACCGGTGCCGGCCCAGGGTCATCCCCTCATAGGGGTTCAGAATGCTATTAACATTCAGCAGGAAATCGTACGTTCCGACCTCCTCGATCGTCACCGTGGCCACCATCCAGAGTTCATCGATACCCAGAGCGGTATCATAGACACCAAACTCGAAGCCCCGCACCGCATCGATCGTGACATCGCGTGTGTCGAATGTCTGGTCGAAAATGTCGCTCAACACCTCCAGCGTCAGCGGCACTTCCTCCCCTTGCGGATCCAGGGGATCCTGCACCAGGATCGGCCGAACCTGCTGGCTGTCGGTGCTCACCAGGGCAAAATACTCCTGATCGGCGTCATAGCCCAGGGCATCATAGCTGACCGAACGGACCGCCGCCGCCAGATCATCCCACATATCCGGCGGCAACTGATTCAACAGTTGGGACCACAAAGCGAAAGTCAAACCATTCTCTTCTACTTCTTCGACCAGATCTTCCGGCAGGGCATCCCGCAGCTCGTCGGTAAATGCAATCGTGGTAAAAGTGTACAGATTCGCGGAAGCCGTCGCCAACTCCGTCATATTCGGCAGGATCAGGTCTCGTACCGGCGACAAATCTTCCCGCAAGCGCTCGCCCGTCAAACCGCCCATCAGAATCTCCCCTTCCGAATCGATGAGTTCCACCCAACTGGTCCCGGCAAAATAGAGCTTGAACGAGCCATCCCCTAAATCGGTGTCGATTTGCAACTGGATCGCTCCGGCCCCCAGGCCGGTGATATTCACATTCTCGGGCGAATCCGTAACCGCCGAAGTGATCTGGCCGAAATCCGTATCATTCAGCCAGTCCATATCCGTAATCGTGATCGTAACAGGACCCATCTGCTGATCGTAGCTGATTTCAAAGGCGTAATACATCCCTTCCGCGATAAAATTCTGCAACCGGTTGTTTTCCAGAACCTGGAGTTTGTCGGAGACGATCCGGTTATTCAAACCGGAAAATACCGTGGTGTCGTCGCCGAAAACATGGTACTGGGTTTCGGTCACCAAAACCGACTCGCTGGCAAAATCGATGCGGATCGTATCTCCCACGGGGCTGCCCCGCAGCGGCAGACCCGCCAGAATCACCCCGCCCGGCTGGACCGCCAGCCCGTGCCGCTCCATATCGTACGGAAATTCGTAATAGAGAACGGGGTTGATCTGGCTGCCGCCCAGCACCGAATCCGGATGGAGTTCGTACAAGGCATCCTGGTAAAAGTTGGTCAGCACATCCAGCGGCTGATCATGCAGCGCCAGCAGCGTATCCCCATCGCGGCTGACCGACAGCCCGGCCCATACCAGTTCGGTATTCGTCAGAGAATAGGTATTCGTCACCTGCCCGAAACTGGCACTGGTCAGATCCGAATTCAAGGCAACCAGGGCGTTATTCGCCGCATCCAGGCCGTACAGCACGCCGTCCAGTTCCGCCAGACCGACAATGTCCCGGCTGCCGAGATTCTGGGCGGACAGGGTAATCGTCGTCGTTTCCGGATGATCCAGGTCGGTTATCAAAACCAGGCTCTTCCGCGCCGCGCCGCTGGCCGGCTGGAAATCCGCAATCGCCCAGATTGAATTGCCCCCATGCGATCCCAGGGCATTGATATCCGTCAGCGTCCCCGGCGTTGCCAGCAGGTTATTCAGGTCCTCCAGGTCGTTCTCCAGCAGTTCCATCTCCAGATAGAGCGGCGTCAGCGAATAAAACTGCTGCCCGATATTTTCATAGGCATAAAAGTGCCCGCCCGCATACGCCAGCTCATCCATCTCCGGAATCACCACATCCCGAGCCGGTGCCAGATCGTTCCGGCCGTTATAATCAATCATCTCCTGCCCCGACAAGTCCAGATTCGCTTCTTCGATCCGATACAGCGCCAGTTGAAACGTATTCTGCGAATAGGTCCCGAGCGTCTGGGCATCGTCAATGCCGATATTGAGAATCTGCCCCTTTTGCAGTTGGGTCAACTGGATCGTATCCAGATCGTCAAAAATCCCCTGCAACAAACCCGCCCCATCGCCTGTCTGGCTGCGGTACTGCCATTGCTGATTCGTCGGGAAGCCCTCGGCGTAGGCCTGCAGCGGGAACGGGGTAAACGCCGTTGCGATTGAATCGCCCCAGTCCCCTACCGAAAAATAATATACAAAATTGCCGTTCCCCGGCAATCCATCGCCTGTCGGCCACTGGCCGCTGAACTCCCCATCCAGCGGCACCCCCATGATATTGGTAATCTGGGAGGCATCCAGTACGACCTGATAATAATTAGTGCCCCCGTTGTTGAGCAGGAAGCCGTCGTTCTTGCCAAATTTGACCGTCTGCGTGGTTTCATCAAACTCCAGCCACACGGTGGGGTCCGTCGCATCATCGTCATCGCCATGAATCAAAATATCATCGGCGGTCCCGAACTGGCTGTCTATTCCCGCCGCCACCACCCGAAACGGAGCCGCCGCCGCATTGCTGGAACGGATATCCGCCATAGTCAGCGTGCTGGCCCGCATCCCTTTGGTCGTTACATTCTCCACGACAATATTTTCCGCCTCGCTGCCGCCGAAGGCCTTACCATGCACAAATACTGTGCCTACCTCGCCCGCCGACACGATGGCAAACTGCTCGCTGGGATACGAGGAACCTTCCACATACCCCTTGATCTGCACGCTGCCGATGCTGGAGGACTGGCCCTGGCTGGGAACCAGAAAACTCACGTCAATGCTCTTCAAATCCGAACTGATGGCAATCCCGTTCACCTTCGGCGCATCCAGTTGCTCCACATTGACCGAGGCCAGAAAATCATCGCCTGTGGCAAAATACCCGTCCGCCCCGGATGCGATGCCCGCCGCCAGATTCGACTGCACAAAATCCCCGCCGATGACGACTTTCTTCAAATCGCCCCGCCCCACCCCATCGGCCACATCCAGCCGGGCATCCGCACCGGTATCCAGACCGGCCGCCAGCGTACTGTATTCCATGTTGCCGGTAATCTGGGCCAGGTCGAAATCGCCTTTCGCCGCCACGACGCCGTCAAACATGCTGCCGGTGACAAACCGGTCGATATCCCGTTTCGCCCGCACCCCGCCGCCAAACACCCCGCCCACCACCAGACGCGAAATCGACCCTTCCGACGAAATGGTCCCGGCCATATCCCCGCTCACCTGCATCTTGCCCAGCAGGTCCTTGCGAATCGTAAGCGACCCGTCCATATCGCCCCGCACCGCCCACTGGCCGATATTGTCCGCCTCCATCGACACATACGCACCGAAATCCCCCGTGCGCAGCCTGCCGATGTTCCCCTGCACCGTGATTTCCGTGGCGGCGGCCGCACTGCCGCTCAGAATCCCGACCTCCGCCTGGCCGACGCTGCCGCCGATGTTCACCGCAGTGCCCGCGCCGATCCCGCCCAGGCTCAGATTTGAAATACCGCCCCCGATATCCAGCGACGCATTCGAATCCGCGTTGCCGATCTGCCCATCCAGAATCAACTGTTTTAGGCTCCCGTCGTCGCTGGTGAACAGCCGCCCCACATCGATGGCGTCCGATCCTTTGGCCTCGATCTTCACCTTCGTTTTGTCCGTCGTTCCGCTCAGTTGAATCGCCTCAATCTGCCCCGCCCCCGGAACCACCAGGCCCAGGCCGGGGCCGCTCATTGTAACCGTCACCAGTTTATCGCCGAACAGCAGCGTCAGCGGCATCCCCTGCTGCACCGGAATCCCGTCGATCCCATCCGGCTCCTCCGCCAAAACCGTCCAGGCCCCAAAACCGGACTGCGCCAGGTACGCCGGCACCGAAATCTTCTTCTTGCCGATCTTCAGCGAATCGATCTCCGTGTCCGCGAAAATCCCGAACGAGCTGCCGTCGCCCTGCACCTGGCCCAATACCACCGAGCCGATCCGGCTCAGCCCGCTGCCCGCCGTATCGCTGCCGTCCAGGTCCCCGAAGGCCGTATTGCGGCCCGGATGCACGCCCGCCGAAATCACCGAATGGTTCAAGAGGCCGACCTGGATTTTCTCGATATCGCCGGCCAGGGCCTGCTCCGCCGGGTCCGCCGTCGTCCCGTCCACCGTCAATTCCGTCGTCAAATCGCCCGGCACAAAATTCGGGTCATTCACCAGGTCCCAGTCCATCCCGGGGTCGAAACCCGCCAGGATATAGCCGTCCTGCATCTGCCCGCTGATTGCAATCGTACCGATGCTGCCGCCGGCGGTAATCGTGGCAATGGTATCCACAGCCAATCCCATATGGCCGGCTACAATCGAACCAATATTCCCGGAAACATACACCTTCCCTTCGATGCTCCCCTCCACCACCAGTTCCCCCAGGTTGCCATCAATGATAACGATCCCCGTTTCACTCAAATTCTCTCCCAGCACAATCCGTTCCACATCTCCGGTCGCGATATACGTCCCGTTCAGCGAACCATCTATATCGATCCCCGTCGGCTGCTGCCCCGCCCCACCGTCACGCAACAATCCGTCAATATCCGAGCCTTTAATCGTTATCTTCGGCCCTTCGCCGTTGACATCGATGGTCAGCAGGCCGCCGTCCACCACATCCGTTTCGGAAATATCGCCGTTGATAATCTTCAGTTTGTCAAAATCCCCGCCCACCGTAATGCTGGCGTTCAAATCCGCCCGCGTATCGGCCGTCTGGCCGCCTATCAACGTTAGTGACGTAAAGTCCTGCACCACATTAATCTGGCCGTTCACGTTCCCATACACCGTCATCTTGCCCAGGTCGCCGTCCACAATCAGGGAGCTTTCCAGGTCGGCCATGCCCTTCTTCGATCCCACCGCGAAGGTCTTCAGATCGCCGTACACATGCAGCAGGGAACCCGGCACCCCGAACTCGCCCCCGCTGGAAATCAGCTTGACATCCCCGCCGATATGCCCGATCCCGCGAATCTGACCGCCCACCACCATCGATTTCAGTTCGATTCCTTCCCGCCCCGGATAGGCCACGAAACCGCCATCCGGATTGCCCGGCGTCACCGGCTGGGGATAATAATTCAGGTAAAAATCGGCCAGGAAATCGCCGCCGACCGCAATCTTGCCCACCTGGCCGTCCACCAACACCTCCCCGCCGGCCGGCGTGCCCAGGTCTCCGCCCACCTTCAGGCTCTTGAGATTCCCAAACGGCCCGGTAATCGAAATCGTGCTGATTAGGTCGTCCCCGACCTGAATCAGCTTCACCGGCCCGGCCACCAGAATCGCCGAACCCAACATTTCATTCTTCACCTGCAGCGTCCCCAGCTCGCCCGCCTCGATCACCAGGTCAAAGACCTCGTCCCGGGCCGTCACCTTGTCCAGCTTATTGCCCGCGTCAATATCCGTATAATAAAAGGCATCGGCGGTAATCGAACCGATCCGTTTGCCCGCGCCGGCGAAATTGGTATCCATCCGGATTTCCGAATATTCGATCGTGCCGCCTGCCGCCACCGTAATCTGGCCGATCTGCCGGTTCGCTGAAATAATCGTATCCCGGATCCCTTCCCCGCCCACTACGATGCTATCGATGGTCCCCAACCCAACGGCAGAATATCCGTGCCCGCCGATCACCGAACTGAAGATCCCCTCCGCGCCCCCGTTTACCGTAATCTGGTGAATCGCCGCCGCGGTAATTTGCGCCCCGAAAATATAGGAATCCTCCCCTTTAACCGTGATCGAATTAATATCCCCGGTATGGCTCCAGCCGGTGTTGAATATCCAAAATGCTTCAAAATCGGTTGTTACCGCAATCGTGGGCTGCGTGCCAAAATTGTTGCGGGCCCGTTCCCGATTCGCGGACATCGCATTGTATCCCAGAATCCGGGCCCCGTCGCTGACATTCACCTGGTCAATCGAGTCCGCCGCCAGAATCGGTCCGGCGATATCATTGCCGTACCCGGAAATATTTACCTGATCAATGGAACCATACACAAACAGGCCCGACCGGGCAAACCGCCCCGTGCCCGGGTCGGTAATTCCATCTCCTAATTCAATCCGCCCCAGGTTCCCGTGGATGATAATCGCACCGGCCACGCCGTCAAACTGCCCCGTATTATTGCTGTCGTCGCTGTTGATGACAATGCGGTTCACATCGCCCCGTACGTCCACATCCCCCAGCGCCCCGGTCACCTGGATGCTGGTCACACTGCTGCCGGCCAGCAGCCCCGACCGCTGCAGCCCGCCCGGATCCCCCGCCACCGTCAAACTGTTGCCCACTTCAATCAAGGCACTGATAATCTTGGACTGGATGAGCTGCCCCGTGCTGCCGGCGGTATATCCCAGATTCCCGTCAATCCGGATCAGGTCCACAAACGGCTCATTAATCCCTTCATGCACGGTAATCACAATCGAGTCCGCGGTCACCGCCACATTCCGCTCCGCCGCATCCGAACCGATTACCAGCGAGACAATATCCCCGCCCCTGGTATTGTTGATCACCCGCCGGACCCCCGTAGCTACCACCTCTTCTTCATCATCTTCCTCTTGTTCATCTTGCCCATCGCCCCCTCCGTCTCCTTCCGTCGCGGGACCATCGGCATGGACCTCCAGGGCGGAAATCACCGAGGAACCGTCAAAAATAATCCTGTCGTCCACCACCCCCGCCACCGTTACCTGCCCGATCTCCACCGGTCCGCCCTTACTGCTCACCCGCAGGCCGTCAGTCGATTGAATCTCCACAATGGCAAATCCCAGGGCCGTCTGATCCACATTATAACCGCTATTCACATATTCCAGATAGGTCTGGTCCCGCACCGGCAGAATCTTCAGCGTCAGCACCCCGCCATCCCCCTCCGTCGGCGTCGGCTGAATCATCCCTGCCATACTGGCGTTAAAGACATCGGTGTTGCCGCCCCGATACCCCGGGGCAATCTGCACCAGCGCCCCCGAATCATCCACAATCTCCACCGCCTGGCCGGGATTGAACGTGAACGGCCCAAACGCACCGGTAACCCAATGAGCCGTTGCTATGATAATATTTCCCCCAATATCCACAAACCGGACATTCCCGCCCCGGGCGCCCACACTCAACGGCAATTCACTGAAATAACCGTTGGCCTGCCCGAAATCGCCGCTGATGCGGAGGACATCAATTACTCCCCGCGGCCCCAGCCCGTCCGCATTGGCAAAAATCCCGCCGTCAGAACTCCAGGGAGTGCCAAATTCATCCACGATGATGTCGCCGTAATCTCCCTGGATCACGATCTCCCCGATATTGCCGTCCACGACGACATGCCCGATATAGTCCACCCCGCTGGCGCCTTCCGCCCCCATGTGCAGGGCCTGCAGGTTACCCCCGATATTCACATCCAGAATGCTCTCCTGATACGAGCTGACCAGCCCCACATCCCCGCCTACCATCAGGGTGGGATAGGGGCCATGCAATACATCAGCGCCTATCACCAGTTCCAGATAAAAACCAAAAGTGGAATTGACCGCCGGGGCCGCACTGAACGAATCGCCGACCGGCATGACATTGGCCGCCGCCCGCAGCGCCCCCAGGCTGCCTTGATCTACCCGGACGCTGCCGCCCCGCACCGCCCCGCCCACACTCATCGCCCCCATATTCCCTGTCGGTATCCAGATATTGGACTTGCCGTCATCTTCCATGCCCTGCGACCGCAGATCCCCGCCCACATTCCCGCCGCCCAGCACCACCGCCGTCGTGCCGGATATATCCAGCCGGTACGACCAGGAAGGGATGTCGAAAAAGTTAATCTCTACCGTATAAATCCCCGCCGTCTCCGCGGTAAATACCAGCGGCAGATCCGTCCCGGCCGCCCCCACCCCGCTGCCGCCGATATCCGGCGTACCCAGATCCGCCTCCCCCAGCGCCGCCACCTCGTTCAATTCCGAATCAAACAAGGTCGCCCCAAAACCCCAGCGATCCTGCGAGGCCGGATTATACGGATGC
>JAKQBU010000226.1 GCA_029573975.1 Planctomycetota bacterium | reverse complement strand
GGCCTTCCGGGAAAAAGTGCGTATCTCATCCAAGGGTGACATCGCGGGCTTCCGCCGCTGGTATGCCGATACCGCCAAAGAAGGTCCCGTGCCGGCGGATTGGCCGCCGCTGCTTTTGATTAAGTCCGCGGTTCTGCCCCCTCTGCTGGCCGAGGGCAACCTGCCCCTGTCCTTCGCGGATTTGCTGTCGCGCTGCGCTGCCCAGTCTCTGTCCCTGCAAAGCATACGGATGGCCGGCATCAGCCTGGATCTGGCGACCGAGGCGGGCTATCTGGCTTTTATCGAGCGTTATTTTCAGACCGCCTGGACCGACATCCAGCGCTGCAATCTGGCCCCCCGCCCCGCCGATCCCACCGCTATCGATCCGACCCTGCGCATCTTTGGCAAGGTGTGGATCGGCCCGGGCGTTCGGATTCATCCCGATGTCGTTCTCATCGGCCCTGCGGTAATCGCAGAGGGAGCGGAACTAGGCCGGGCCGTCACCATCCAATCCTCGGTGGTGGGTCCAGGCCTGCCCATCCCGGAAAAACTGTTCCTGCAAAATCGCGTTCTGACCGACGCCTCCTGCTTATCTGGCCTGCCCGCCCGCCTGTCCTCGCGCGACGACGGCGGGACTCGCCGGCCGGCCTGGGCCTGGAACCCCGCCCGCCGCCCGGACACCTTTCGGACCTGGTCCCGTTTTTCCTACGTCCGCTTCTGGAAACCGCTGTTCGACAAGGCCGCGGCCGCTCTGATTCTGTTGCTCTTTGCCCCCCTGATTCCCTTTCTCGCGCTGGCGGTCAAACTTTCTTCCCCCGGCCCGGTCTTCTTCCGCCATAAGCGGCAGGGCCTGCACGGAAAAGAATTTGGCTGCCTGAAATTCCGCACCATGATCCAGGGGGCCGATGATTTACAAAGGAAACTCCGGATCATCAGCCAGGTCGATGGCCCCCAGTTCAAGATCGAAGATGACCCCCGCGTCAGTCGCGTCGGCAAGTTTCTGCGGGATACCTATCTGGATGAGATCCCGCAATTTTTCCATGTCCTGCGCGGCCAGATGAGCCTGATCGGTCCCCGCCCCTCCCCGGTAACGGAAAACATCCTCTGTCCCCCCTGGCATGACGCCCGCTTATCCGTGCGGCCGGGGATTACCGGCCTCTGGCAGATCTGCCGGACCCGCCAGGCGGGCCAGGATTTTCAGGAGTGGATCCACTACGATATGAAATACGTGAAAAATCTGTCCTTCCGCCTGGATGGGTGGATTTTCTGGCAGACAACCAAAAAAATCATCCGGGAATTCGCCCGGCAATTTTGAGTAACAAGTGATCGGAAAAACGTTTGGTACCAAACAGAAAGGGGATCTCTATGGCTCGTAGAGGTTTTAACTGGAAATTCGTCATCGTTCTATTCCTGGCCTTGGGCGTGCTTGGCGCTACCGCCTATGCCCTGCGGCAGTGGAACCGCAGCCGCCGGGCCGTTGAGTCCCTGGAGCTGGGCACGAAAATGTACGACGAGGGAAACTGGGAACAGGCAGCCTCGCATCTGGGACGCTGCGTGGGTGTCATGCCGGATAACATCCCGATCCTGATGAAGTATGCCCAGGCCCAGTTGAATATCCGGCCGGTCAAACCCGGCGCTTTCCAGCAGGCCGTGGGCGCGTATCGCCAGGTACTGCGGGTTGATAAGAACCACACGGAGGCCGCAGAAAAACTCATCGATCTCTATCTGCAGAATGCCCCATCCGAAGCGGAGTTTATCGCCCGGGAAGTACTCAAGGACCAGGAGGCCGCCGGATTCCGCCGCCGCCTGGCCCTGGCCCTGCTCCAGCAGCGCAAATTCCCCGAAGCCGCCGCGGAATTAACCGCGATCATCGAAAAATACCCGCAGGAGATCCCGGCCTATGAAATGATGGGACAACTGGCCCGGCAGCGGCCCCAGGAAGTCACCACCCCCGCCGAAACCTGGTACCAGGACGCCGTCCGGAACAATCCCGATTCACCCCATGCCTATCTGATCCGGGCCTCCTATTATCGCCAGCAGCAGGAGCTGGACCAGGCCCGCGCCGATCTGGCCCAGGCCGAAAAATTGGACCTCACCGATCCCCAGGCCAAACAGCGTCTGATCCAGGAATATATCGCCTTAAACGAACTGGAAAAGGCCAAGGTTCTGCTTACGGCCTTACAGACGGAAAAACCCAATGACCTGGAGGTCTGGGTCCTCTGGGTCCAGTATGCCCGCAGTTCCGGTTCCAGCGAGGAGATGGCCCGGATTGCCCGGGAAGGGGCAGAATCGCTGGACAGCCAGAAATGGGACTTTTTGCCGATGGCCATTGAGTTGCTGTTCCAGGCCGATCAGCGGGAAGCCGCCGCCCAGTATATGGAAATGCTGCGGGAAAAAGAGATGTTCCCGGCCTTCCTGGCCTACTTTGACGGGATCAATGCCTCCCTGCAAAATCAGGACTATCAGGCCATTCAATCCTGGCAAAAGGCCTTGCAGTTGGGAAATACCTCCGCGCCGTTACGCCTGCAGTTGGCGGATACCCTGGAACGGGTCGGCAACCTGCCGGATGCCCTCCAGCAGTTGCGAACCCTGGCCGCCGACCAGCCGGATTCCTATCTGGTCCGCTGGCGCTATGCCCAGATGCTCACCCGGGCGGGCAAATGGTCCGAAGCCGCCGAACAGGTGCAGGCCGCCCAGCAGCTCAATCCGGCCGGCCTGGATGCCGCTTTGCTGAATATCCAGATTAAGATGCAGCTTCTGCAGCAAAGCGACCTGAAACCCGACGATCCGCAGTGGCAGACGCTCGCCAACCAGATGAAACAACTGCGCCAGGCAGCCCCGGACTCCCTGCCGGTCAAACTGGCCGATTTTCAACTGGCCCTGCTTTTACAGCAAAAGGAACGGGCCGAACAGATCATGGCCGACCTGAATAAATCCGATCCGGACAGTATTCAGGTGGCCATGGCCCAGATCAGCCTGCTGGAAGACCAGGGCCGCTCCGAGGAAATCGAGCCGGCTTTACGGGCCATCCTGCAAAAACATCCCCAGACCCTGACCCCGGTCAAGGTGCTGGCGACGTATTTGTTGGGCCGGGGCCAAACGGCGGACGGGGAAAAGGTCATTCAGGAGGCCCGCCAGCGAATCGCAGCCCCCCAGGCCCAGCGGGAGCTGGGGCTGCTGCTGGCCGATTGGTACCGCTCCCAGGGACAAAACGATCAGTCCCTGGCGGTGCTGGAGGCGCTCTCTAGTCAGTTCCCCCAGGATATCTCCATCCTGCGGCAACTGCTGAATAATCCCCAAATCCGGCAGAACGATTCCCGCTGCCGGGAACTGGTCGATCGCATTCAAAAAGAAGAAGGGCAAAGCGGCTGGCAGTGGCGGTACGAACAGGCCCGTCTCTGGCTGGACAGCCAGGATTTCTCCGCCCAGTATGCCGCCACGGTTTCCCTGTTGAAAGAAAATCTGCAAGCTCGCCCCGATGACAACGCCAGCCGGATTCTTCTGGCGGCCGCCTATGATAAGGCCGGGGACCATCAGTTGGCCCTGGCCACCTTCCGCGAGGCCTACCA
>JAKQBU010000169.1 GCA_029573975.1 Planctomycetota bacterium | reverse complement strand
TCTGGGGTTGAGTGGGATAGGCTATGAAACTTCACCTGCTGATTATCAATCTTTAATTCTGACAACCGTACCGGCAGGAACTCTTTCCTTTTACTCGCGATTCTATTTTACGGTAGAGGATGCCGCTGCCGTCAGTGCGCTAATCTTGCGGATGAAATATGACGATGGCTTTGTTGCCTATATCAATGGTGTGGAAGTGGTACGCAGTGCTTATGCCCCAGCCGTCCCCTTATGGAACTCCGTAACCACAGGCGGTTATTACCATCCGGACGCGGAGGCGGTGGTCTTTGAAGAGTATGACCTCACTCCATTCATCCACCTGCTCAACACCGGCTCTGCCAATGTTTTAGCCATCCATACCATGAACAACGACGGCACCAGTTCGGATCTTCTGCTTTTGCCGGAATTGGTCGCGACCCTCCGCTCGACCACCCAACAGCATGTTCCCATGTACTTTGCGGAGCCTACCCCCGGTGCAAAAAATCAGGGCGGGATTCCGTTTATCCAATCACCGGTTTTTTCCCATCCGACCGGCCTGTTCACCGAAAATTTTACTCTTTCCCTGACCACCGAATCCTCTACCGGCATTCTTCGCTACACCACCGATGGAACCGAACCCGCGGAATCTTCTGCTGTTTATTCCAGCCCCATTCCGATTGCCAGCAGCACAACCGTAAAAGCAGCCGTGTATGAACCGGGCGTGGGACGCGGTATCACCGTTATCCAGCGCTATATGAAACTGGATTCCGATGTCCAGGCGTTCACTTCCAATCTGCCGATTGTCGTCGTTGACACGCTGGGCAGCACCATCGGAACTACTTCTCTCTGCCTGTCGTTTTCTGCTTTCCTGGATACCGCCGCCGATGGCCGGGCCGCCATGACCCAGGCCCCGGATCACACCGGCCGCTCCGGAATCCGGGCCCGTGGTTTCTCCTCTGCTCCCGGGAGCCCCTACGGATTCTTGAAATTCCAATATGCTTTGGAAACCTGGGATGAAAATAACGAAGACAAAAAATATAGTCTGTTGGGCTTTCCGGAAGAATCTGACTGGATTCTTCAGGGACCCTATTCCGACAAAACCCTGATGCGCAACTATCTGATTTACAACTGGAGCAACGACATCGGTCGCTATGCCGTGCGCACCCGCTTCGTTGAAATGTTTCTGAACCGCGATGGAGATAATGTATCCTATGAAGACTACCTCGGTGTCTATGTCTTTATGGAAAAAATCAAACGGGATCCCTACCGTGTGGACATTACCAAACTGGAACCAACTGATAATGCCGAACCGGAAATCAGTGGCGGCTATATGTATAAAATTGATCGCCCCGGTCCCGGAGAAACTGGGTTTACCACCGCTCATGATGGAGTTCTCCTGGTTTATGTCGATCCGCAAGAAAGCGAAATCACCAGTACCCAAAAAGCCTGGTTGAAAAATTATATGGACAATTTTGAAGCGGCCTTATACGGCAGCAATTTTACCGATCCGGTGAATGGCTATGCCAAATATGTCGATGTCGATTCTTTTATCGATGCCTATATCATGGTGGAACTGGCCAAAAACGTGGATGGCTTCATCTATAGCACCTACATGTATAAGGACCGGGGCGGAAAATTAACGATGGGACCAGTTTGGGATTATAACCTGTCCCTTGGCAATGCCAATTACCGGGGCGGCTGGGACCCCCAGGGTTGGTTCCACAATTATTTACCCTCCGATCATTCCTGGGATTATCAATGGTGGAGAAGAATGTTTGAGGATCCAGAGTTCACCCTGCGGATGTGGGACCGCTGGTTTCTGTTCCGCAGCCAGCCATTTGCCACCAGCCGGTTGCTTCAGGAAATTGACAGCGCGGCGGCCCTCTTAAATGAAGCTCAGCAGCGAAACTTTGCCCGCTGGCCGGTGCTGGGTACCTATGTCTGGCCTAATCCAGACGGCTATGCAACCAGAAACACCTATCAAAAAGAAGTGGATTGGATGAAAAACTGGCTGCAAACCCGCCTGAACTGGATCGATTTGCAATCCCCTTATAACACGCCCCCGGCGTTTGCGCACAATGGAAACCACGTCCCCGCCGACCAGCCGGTAGGAATTGCCTCCGGCGGGGTCCGGGGCGGCTCCCTCAAACTGGATGGCGCCGGCGATTACGTGACCATGACCGGTTACAAAGGGATCACTGCTGCCCAGTCCCGCACCGTCAGCGCCTGGATCAACACCGAAACCACCGGCGTCATCGTCTCCTGGGGCAGAGAGGA
>JAKQBU010000164.1 GCA_029573975.1 Planctomycetota bacterium | reverse complement strand
CGTCCCACCGCAGAAACAATCACGTCGGCATACCAGGAGCTTGACGTTGCTAAATCCTTGCTTGAGTGTAACAACTACCAGATACGTGATTTCATCGGCGAGTACGATATTCACGATAACTTTTATAATGGCAACGACCTTACCGCCTCCTTGAAACGGATCGATGAGCTGATGGCAAAGCCCGACGGCTCAGACATCACCCTCCGTGATATACGACAGCGTGCTGTAAAGGTTATCGAAGTAACGCAGGCATATCAAGACCGTCTGGCGGCGATAGTACCTAATGTGGACAACCGGTATAGTTTAGGATACTTGATCTCTGCCGCCCATAAAATGGAAAACCATGCTATCCGTACGATTTATATGCTCGACCAGCAACAAATACTGGCAAAAGTGAACATGGCAAATAACGCAGCAACGAAAAATATGCTTATAGGGGAAATAGATCAGCTTGTCCGACGTCTGGATGCCCTGCAACGGGATACTCGTGTTATCACAGACGAAATGAACCAACTGGCATTTGGCTCGGTTTCCAAACTCATTTGGAGCGAAGGAACCGGTACACTCAATACCACGGTAGCAGGAGATTCTACCGGTTACCATGCAGTCCTGGCATCTTTGGCTGAATTTAATAAACATCTAACTGAAGTGAAATTGAACCTCCAAAAAATCGAATAATCATTAGAATACATCAAATGATTAATAAACATATAATTACACTGAATGGTACATGGCAGGTATGCGGTTATGAAGACGCCGCGGAAGCAGAAATCCGATTGGATGTGATGGTTCCGGGTCAGATTCATGATGATCTGATCCGTGCGAAAAAGATTCCCGATCCGTTTTGGCGGGACCAGGCCCAGCAGTGCCAGTGGGTGGAGGATTATAACTGGTGCTACCGCAAGGAATTTGAATGCCCGGCGGATTTTGCCGGCGGCTGGCAGGTGCTGGAGTGTGAGGGTCTGGATACCTTTGCTGCGATTCGGCTGAATGGTGTGGAGATCGGGCGTTCGGATAATATGTTCATTCCGCACCGGTTTGAGGTGACCGGAAAGTTGAAAAAGGGGAAAAATGTTCTGGAAGTGGATTTCCAGTCCCACCAGCAGGCTCTGGCGGGCAAGCCGTCAGATAAATATTTTTCCTGTTTTTCCGGGGACCGGGTCTTTGCTCGTAAGATGCAGTGCGGATTCGGCTGGGATTGGGTGCACCGGCTGGTGACTTGCGGTATCTGGCGGCCGATCCGACTAGTCAGTTATAGCCAGGCCCGCATCGAGGACGTTTACGTTTGTACGAAAACGATTGACAACCAGATGGCGGAAGTGAACGTTGAACTCACGGTTGAACAAAGAAATTCATCGGGCATAACCGCTGAACTGGTAATGAGAGATAATGAGGGAAAGAGGGTTGCGGAAAAACGCTTGGAAACGATCAAAGATATTTCGTCCCATGCCTTCCGGCTGGACGCACCGCGGCTATGGTGGCCCAACGGACAGGGGGAGCAGCCGCTCTATAGCTGCGAGGTGACTTTGTTCAACGCGGAAGGGAATATTCTGGATGAAAAGCGGGATTCCTTCGGCATACGGACGGTCGAATTGGATACGACGCCGGATGAGAAGGGCTGCTGCTTTATCCTGAAAATCAATGGCAGGCCGATCTTCTGCAAGGGCGGCAACTGGGTGCCGGCCGATCCGTTCCCGGCACGGATTCCAGCGGAGAAATACCAGCGGCTGATTTCCCAGGTAGCCCGGGCAAATATCAATATGCTGCGCGGCTGGGGCGGCGGCATCTATGAGCCGCCAGCCTTCTGGGAGGCCTGCAACCGGCACGGGATTCTGATTATGCAGGATTTCATGCTGGCCTGTGCGGATTACCCGGAAGATGATCCGCAGTTCATGCAGCAGTTGGAAAAGGAATTTAGTCTGGCGATTCAGATGCTGCGGAATCACCCTGCCCTGGTCCTGTGGACCGGCGGCAATGAGCTGGGGATGAATTCCGATCCGCAGTCAAACTATTCCGGCCGGAAGATTGCCGAGCAGATCAGCGGACCATTGTGTCAAAAACTCGATCCCAACCGCCCGTTTCTGCCCACCAGTCCCTGGGGCGGCAAAACCAACAACGATCCAGCCTGGGGCGAATCGCACACCTCCGCCTGGTACGATACCGGATTTCTGCTGTCCGATATGCGGGATTACCGCCGGCGAATCAGCGATTGTACCTTCCGGTTCGCCAGCGAATCGGCGATCGTCGGTGCTCCCCCGCTGCATTCCCTGCGCAAATTCATGAGTGAGGACGACATCTTCGGCCCGGACAAGGCCCTGTGGGAGTACCGGACCAAGGACAATCCCTACAACGGCATTGACGCCATGACCCACTATGATATGCTGGTCAAGACCGCTGAGCAGCTTTACGGTCGGACAGAGGACCCGATACTGCGTCTGCGGCATATGGAATATGTACAGTGTGAGTGGATTCGGCTGGCGATGGAAGCGGCCCGGCGGCGGATGTTTTTCAGCAGCGGCCTTTTGTTCTGGATGTACAATGACTGCTGGCCGGCCAGCGGCTGGAGTATGCTGGATTATTTCGGCTATGCCAAGGCCGGCTGGTACGGCATGAAACGGGCCTGTGCCCCGGTAATCGCCGCCCTGGCGCCGGCCGGAGACCACGTGGAATTGTGGATGATAAACGATCTGCCGGAAAAAGCATCCGTTTCCTATCGGCTGTTTGTTCAGCCGTTTTCGAGATCCGCGGAAATCTTCCAGGAAGACACCATCCTGCTGCCGCCGAACAGCACTCATAAATTAGCCGATTTCCCCGGCGATAAACTGAAGCCCGATATTATTCTTATTTGTGATAGTAATCATTCTATGGGAACGGATCGAGCCATCTACTATCCGGGTCCGTTGCATGATGTCTTATTACCCAAAACGAAGTTACATGTTACTCAGCGAAACAACGGCTGCACGGGGGTGGTTACTATCACCGCCGAGAAATATGCCCGGGTGGTTACGCTGGAAGGGGATCTGGATTTTAGCGATAATTATTTTGACCTGCTACCGGGCAAAAGCCGGGAAATTACCTGGACCTGCCCGGCGGGGGAATTTGACGGATCGGTGAATGTGATTTGCTGGAATCAGTTGGAATAAACGAAAGGAATTCTATGAAAATTATGGCTTTATTGCTGGTTTTGTCGTGTACGGTCGGTTGTACGGCTGGGGAGGGCTTTCTGGAGGCCAGAGGCTCCGAGCTGTATCTGTACGGCAAGGTGTACCGGGAGATCGGCTTCAACAAATATGACCTGCTGCTGCAATCCATCCTGTGTCCGGAAGAGCAATGGCGGCAGACGAATGAGAAGGAAGTCACCAGAGACTTGGAAGAACTGCACCGGTACGGCTTCAAGATCATCCGCTTTATGGGCGGGCCGTTTTATCCGACCGATTTCGATCGCTATTTTTTCCACAAGGACAGCGAAATCCAGGCCACCATCCGGAAAATCTATTTTCAGCGGTACGACCGGATTCTGGATTTGTGCGACCGCTATGAAATCAAGGTGATCCCTTCGCTGATCTGGTGGAACGCGGCCTTTGCGGACCTCGGCGGCCATTCCATGCATGAAGGAGTGACCAATCCGCAATCACCGGCCCGGCAAAAAATGAACGAATACATCGCCGCTGTGGTGGATCGGTATAAGGACCGGCCGACGATTGCCATGTGGGAGCTGGGCAACGAGTGGAACCTGCAGGCGGATTTGCAGTTCAAAGACGGGGCAATCGGCAACTATGAAAAAAACCTGGCGCCGCCGGTCATCGTTCGCGATGCCACAAATAATTTTAATTCGGAGGAGTTGGCCCGGATGACGCAGGAACTGGCGGAATTGATTAAGTTAATTGACCGGAATCATCTGGTCACCACCGGCCATTCCTCGCCCCGCGCTGCCTCTATGCATCTGCTGAAGGCGGCCAAGGCTAATCAGCCCCTCGACTGGACCCATGACACCCAGAAAGAATTGACGGAATTCATGCGTATGACACATCCCGATCCGATCGACGTGATTAGTATTCATTATTATGAGGAGGCGATGGAATGCTTTCGGGCCGAGGGCGGCCACGGCAATCCGGACAATCTGGGATTATTTATGCAGGCCGCGCAGCAGATCGGCAAACCCATGATGATTGGGGAAATCGGGATGTATAAGAAAATGGAGGACGCCATAGAGGATTACCGCCAGCCCGGCTGCCTGCCTTATCTTGAGGCCTGCCTGCGGGAAATCGTGAAAAATAAATACCCTCTCACGCTGTACTGGACCTATCATGACAGCAATATCGGCCGGGGAGAACAGCACTGGAGTCTGGAATACGGCAAGACGGACGAGGTCCTGAAACGAATCGAACAAGCCAACCGGGACATCAAAAAATGAAATGGAAAGCCAAATGGATCTGGTGCCAGCGCCGCTGCTATAATCAATACAACGATGCCATGGTGGCGCAAAAGCAGTTTCGAGTACCTGCCTTTCACAAGGCGGAAGTGCATATTACCGCCGATACCTTTTACCGTTTGTACATCAATGAGGTCTGGGTGAACGACGGTCCAGCCCGGGCGTGGCCGGAGCATTTTTCCTATGATTCGATAGACATTAGCGGCTATTTAAAAAAAGGCTTAAACGAAATAAAAATAATCGCCCGTTATTTCGGGGTGGGCGATTTCCATCATATCCCCCAGCAGGCCGGTTTATTGGCGCAGATCGAAATTACAAATGCCTGTGGTAAAATTAAGACCATTCCCACAGACTCCACCTGGCAGGCGGCGGATTATCGGCCGATGATACAGAATACGCCCAAGGCCAGCATCCAGATGGAGCCGGCGGAATATTTCGATGCCCGCCTGGCGGAGAAACTTACCTTTCGCCCGGCGATCGTACTGTGCAAAGCGGATGAAGGCCCCTGGCAGGACCTGACCCGGCGCAAGGTCTCCCTGCTAAACCGCAAAGAAGTCGCTTTTACCCGCTTCTTATCCGCCCAGGCGGTTGATGCTCCCGGCGATTACTGGTGTCTTCCCTTTCGCAATCTAATGCATCCCCACCGGATGGAAGCCAATCGGTATGTGCATTGCCCCTTCGTTCTGGCAACTATTCTACAGGCCCGTAAAAAAACCAGGGTACAATGGGACGTCCTGGATTCCCTGGGAAACTGGCATTCCGTTTTTATCGATGGAAAAACCAACAAAACCAATTCTTTTCATCTTTCACCCGGTAAACATTTGGTTCTGCTGGTATGGAACCAGTTATCGCATAGTACGGATATCTCCTTTCGTCTGATCCGCGAAAGCAGTGCTGTGCTGCAAAATCCGATTCAGCCGAACTATGAAAATCCGTGGTGTTTTATCCCCTTTAAGGAATATGCGTTTGTCAGCGATGACAGGAACTGGCTGCATTTTATGACCCGCCGCCCGGAACTGGCGGATAAAGTGCAGAAGTTCCAGCAGCTTTCGAAAAACCTGGTGAAACAAAGGAAAACCAGCCGGGACGTGAAAGCCCTTTTCGGCAGTCGAGCCAGACTCATGCCCTCCAGCCGGATGTTCGTCCGGGATCATTACCACCGGTTCCTTTCCCACCAGCCTTTGCCAGATGTGGCAGTCCACGTTGACAATCCGGCGGATCTGATCCATGATAATCCGGAGATAACTACGGTGTATCCTTCCAGCCGGGGTACGGTTCAACTTAGGTACGATCTGGGCCGGCAAAGCTGCGGCTATTATCACTTCGAACTAACGACCGAAGAAAATGGAGAAATGGATCTCTATGGTGTGGAATACCTCACCCCGGATGGCCAAATCCAGCATACACTCGGCAACCGTAACGGCATGACCTATCTCACCCGAAAGGGCCTGAACCGGTATATCAGCCTGAAACGGAGGTCCGGGCGGTATATTTTCATGACCCTGCGCAATTTCCGCCGGCCGGTTCAGATTCGCCGGCTGGGAGTGATCGAATCTTTGTATCCGGCGAAATATCAGGGGGCCTTCGCATGCAGCGATGAATCTTTAAACCGGATCTGGGATATTTCCGCCCGGACCCTGGAATTGTGCATGGAAGATACCTTTACCGATTGCCCCCTGTATGAGCAAACCCTCTGGGTGGGGGATGCCCGGAATGAGTCTTTATTCGCTTATACCCTTTTCGGCGGCAGCGATATTGCCCGCAACTGCATCGAAATCAACGCCCAGTCGCTGGAGCGGTTCCCCATCGCCGGCTGTCAGGTTCCTTCCGGCTGGGATTGCCTGCTGCCGGCCTGGAGTTTTCTCTGGGGGATTTCCGTCTGGGAGCATTACTGGTACACCGGCGATGCGGCCTGGCTGAAAAAGATGTGGCCCGCCGTCTGGAAAAACCTGCAAGGGGCTTTTGGTTTTATTAACAAAAAGGGCTTGTTCTCGGCCGATTTCTGGAACTTTTTCGACTGGGCCAGGATCGATCAGGACCACGAATGCGTCCTCCATAATTCCATGTTCCTGGTCGGAGCCATGGACGCGGTGGTCAAATGTGCTGCTGTGCTGCATAAAGACCGCCTTGCCGGTTCCCTGAAAAATAAACGACGGGAACTGGCCTCTGCCATAAACCGTCTCTGGGACCAAAAACGGAAATGTTATCCCGACAGCATCCATGCAGACGGCACGATCAGCCCTTCCGATTCCCAGCATACCAGCTTCCTCTCCCTGCTGTACGATATCGTCCCCACCCGCTATCGCCGGGATGCCATCGCCAACCTGCTCTCCCCCTCCCCGCGAACGGTTCGCGTCGGTTCGCCCTTCGCCATCATGTTTCTGTTCGAGGCCCTGGAAAAACTGGGCCGTCGGCGGGAGATCATCCAGTCGATCCGGGAGGACTATACTCCCATGCTGCGGCTGGGCGCCACGACCGTCTGGGAAAGTTTCGCACGCGGGACGCTCCAAAAAAGCGAATTTCCCACCCGCAGCCACTGCCACGCCTGGTCCTCGGCCCCGGTCTATTTTTTCAGCCGCATCATTCTCGGTCTGCGGCCAACCTCTCCCGGCTGCCGCAATTTTGAGCTTAGCCCTCACCCCCTGGACCTGCAATTTGCCCGCGGCTCGGTTGCCACCCCGCTGGGGCCTGTTTCCGTGCAATGGCAGCGCAACGACCGCGCTATCGTGTTGAGCTGGCAAGCCCCAGCCGGTATTCAAGTCCTCGTCAAACGCAATCCGTCTCTCAAAGGTTTATCCCTCCAAATTGAAAGGAAACCATGACCATGACCGAACAGCATTCCACCCCGGAAACCGACCGGGTCCCCGCCGGCCGAAAAATCGCCTGGAGCTGCGGCACCTTCACCGACACGTTTATGGCCAATAGCCTGAACTACTTAACCATGAACATCTATAATGTAGGACTGGGGGTGGATCCCCGGTTTCTCGGCTGGGCCATGGGAGTACCGCGTATCTGGGATGCCATTACCGATCCGTTTATGGGCAACATTACCGATAATACGCGCAGCCGTTTTGGCCGGCGTAAACCGTATGTATTTTTAGGTGCGATCCTCTGCGGACTCATTTTCGCCCTGATCTGGATGCCGCCGCTATCCTTATCCACACGAGGCATAGGAATCTATTTTCTGATTATGGCATTCATCTATTATACCGTCTATACTATATTTGTCGTTCCCTGGGGCGCGATGGGGCTGGAAATGTCCCTGGATTATCACGAACGAACACGGATTATGGCCTATCGCACGTTCATCGCCGCCGTATTTGGTACTCTGTTAGGAACGTTATGGTGGCTGGCGTTCAAGCTGGGTGACGGTGACGATATCCGAGGCATCCGTTATGTGGGAATGATTTTTGGATTCCTCATGGCGGGTTTTGGAATCATTCCAACCCTTTTTGTGCGGGAAAAACCATCCGTCCAAAGCCAGCAGAAAATCTCTTTTCTGAAAGCCTTCTCCGCCACCTTCAGCAATAAAATATTCCTCCTGCTGGGCATCATTACCTTTTCTTTGATGCTGGGTTTGTTTCTGGCCAATCCCCTAGCCTTGTATATTAATATTTACCATGTGTACGGCGGTGACAAAGAAGCCGTTTCTTTATTGAACATGATTGCCGGTATCGTCTTTCAGATCACCGGCCTGCTGCTTACCCCCGCCGCTGCCTGGTATGGAATCAAGGTGGGCAAAAAGAAAGCCCTGCTGTCCGGATTGGCCCTGGTTGTGATCGGATACTGTACCAGTTGGTTTTTCTTTACTCCAAAGTACCCTTACTTGCAACTGGCGACTTTTGCCATCTGTGCACCGGGCCTGTCCTGTATCTGGGTGTTCACCAATTCCATGCTGGCGGATATCTGCGATCTGGATGAGCTGAAAACCGGCCTGCGGCGGGAAGGGATGTATGGGGCGGCCTATGCCTGGTTCTGCAAGGCCAGCACGGCGGCTACCATGATTGTAAGCGGGTATATCATAAAATGGTCCGGATATATGGAAAATCTGGACATGCAGGCCGATGCCACGATTTTAAAGATGCGCATCCTGTATGCCGCGGTACCCATCTTTTTCATTTCCCTGGCGTTTGTCCTGACCCTCTTCTATTCGCTTACGGAAGAAAAAACCCATGAAATCAGGCAGATCATTAATCAGCGGAAAAATCAGAATCATGCCAGCAGCCTGAATACAGCCACAGGAGAATCCAAACCTGAATAACGCGGAACGATTTCGGAAAGTTTTATGTTTTGAATCCGTGGACCGGCTGCCGGTTATCGAGTGGGCGCCCTGGTGGGATCAGACGCTGGACCGCTGGTATCGGGAAGGCCTGCCCCACAGCCTCACGGACCATACCCTCATTGCCGAATATCTGGGGCTGGATAGTATGCGGCTCTATTGGGCCAGGGTGATCTCGCCGGCCCTGCCGCCGCCTGCCGCACACGGCGCTGCTCTTATCATGGACGAAAAGGAATATCTCCATCATAAAAGCCATAACACCCTCTTTTCCGAACAGCCCTTCGACCGGGATGATCTGCAAAAATGGGCGCCGAAAATTCGTGTCGGCCATACCATTATGTGGGCGGCACTGGAGGGTTTCTTCTGGCATCCCCGCACTCTGCTGGGGATCGAACCGCATTTATATGCCTTCTACGATCAGCCCGGCCTGATGCACCGCATCAACGAGGATTTACTGCACTACCACCTGAAAACACTGGACCTGCTTTGCCAGTTCGCCGCGCCGGTATTCATCACCCTAGCGGAAGATATGTCCTACAATCACGGTCCCATGCTCTCGAAGGATTTGTTTGATGAGTTCCTCGCGCCGTATTACCGACGGCTGATTTCGGAAATCAAAAACCGCGGTATCATCCCCCTGGTCGATTCCGACGGGGATATCTACCCGCTGATCCCCTGGCTTCTCGAGGTCGGCTTCGAAGGTCTGCTCCCCCTGGAACGCATGGCCGGCGTCGATATCCATCGAATCCGAAATGAATTCCCCAGATTCAAAATGATCGGTGGATTTGACAAAACCGTCATGCACCGGGGGCCGGCAGCCCTGGAACGGGAGTTTGAACGGATTCGTCCGGTCATGCAATCCGGAGGGTACATCCCCGGCGTGGACCATCAAACCCCGCCGGAAGTCTCGCTGGCCAATTATCGGGATTATATTGTTCTGCTCAAAAAATTCAGCACGATGTAAATCCCTGTTCCGGGGCGGCGGGTGAAAAAATCCCACCCATTCTGCCTGGGCATCAGAAAGGCATCAACTTCAGCCGGAGCAAATTCAAGGCAGCAGTGACGGCCCGGATGCGGACCATCTCGCGCTGGCCGGGAAAGACAAAACGCCGGACATCCACATCTTCCCCACTTGCCAGGCCGATATAGACCAGGCCCACGGGCTTTTCGTCGGAGCCGCCGCCGGGTCCGGCGATGCCGGTGATTCCCAGGGCGTAATCCGCCCCCGATATTTTTCGGGCGTTCTGAGCCAGTTCGGCGGCGACCGGTTCGCTGACCGCCCCGTAGCGGGCCAGCACCTGCGGCTCGACTTGCAGAAGCTGCGTCTTAGCCAGATTGCCGTACACCACCCAGCCGTAGGCGAAATAGTCGCTGGAGCCGGGGATATCCGTTAGTAATTTGGCCGCCAGCCCACCGGTACAGGACTCGGCCAGGGCCACCTTCTGCCCCCGCTGCCGCAGCAGCCCGCCCACCACCGAGGCCATGGTTTCCTCATCCGTGCCATAGACATATTCACCCAGCCGGCGGCGGATTTCCGCCTCCACCGGCTCGATCAGGCGGCGGGCCTGGCTGTCATTTTCCGCCCGGACATTGATGCGAATGCTGATGATCCCGTGGGCGGCGGTGGTATTGACCACCGGATTTTTCCCCCGAGCCATCATCTCACCCAACCGTTCGGCA
>JAKQBU010000149.1 GCA_029573975.1 Planctomycetota bacterium | reverse complement strand
CCCGGCCAGTGGAACGAAATGACCATTACCGCCCGGGGCCGCCACCTCACCGTCTTCGTCAACGGCTATAAAACCGCCGACCTGCCCGACGACCCCGGCCGCCTCGAAGGCCACATCGGTCTCCAGCTCCACGGCGGCATGGACATGAACGTCCGCTTCAAAAACCTGAAAATCAAAATCCTCTGACGGCCTTGCGATACCTTCCCAGCTAAACCGTATCGGGACAGGCACTGAAAAACCAGTTAATGGCTCGATTCCGCCTGGGTTTGAATCATATTTCGCAAAGCCTGCCACCCTGCCATCTGCACCGGCGTCAGACTGGCCGGTCGACTCGTCGCCAAGTGATGTTCAACTGCCCGCAGCCGCCGGCGGGTAAGTCGGGGCAAATTGACTTTCTCGTTCACCACCAGCCCGGTAACCATTTGCCGCTGATGATTCCGGCGTATATGCAGTTTCCGCTTATGATGCAGTTTATACCCGTAATCTGCCAGAATGAGTTTGGTAGTGCGAATAGCCAGGGCCACAGCATAACGGCTGTAATTCTCCGCAGTTTTAGCAACAGGTAATTTTTCCAGCGTTTTGGGATTTTGTGCACTAAAAACACCGCTAGTCTGCGTACTTGCCTTAGGTATGGAAAAGGTTATATCATCCGCGTAGCGGGTATAAACCGCACCGATTTTCTCCGCCAGCCTTGCCAGCCGGACATCCATCAGGTAATTGACCAGATTCGCCAGCCGCGGACTGGTCGGCGCCCCCTGCGGCAAATGATTATTATTTGTGGTTAGCTTGGTTACTAGCTCCGCCGCCTCCTGGTTCCACCCAATCGAACGAAAGAAATCCAGTACCCGCCCCGCACTCGTGCGGCCGAAAAAATCCTTAATATCAAGCCGGATAACCACCTCCGCCCCCACATGGACATTCGCATTGGTGACAATCGAATGCCCCCGCTCAAAGCCGGTCACGTTGGGATGGGCTTTCAGCCGGGCCAGCAGCTTCCGCAGGATCGTCCGCTGAATCTGCTTGAGCTTGTCATCCGGCGATTCAATCGTCCGCTGCCCGCCGGACCGTTTCGGGATAGGGAACGTTTTATAGACCGGCTCCAGGGCCCGGATTTCCAGATAATTCAATCCCGTCCTCTGCACCAGATCATTTACCGTGAACCGGGAAATATATTCCTTTTTGACCGGCGCTTCCCGGAAAAGATTTTTTAGAAAATCAAAAAGTCCCATACCTTTTCCCTTACAATCATTCTCTTCCTGCCTGCCGCTCATTCTTTACTTGAAAATAGAAAACCAGTGGGCACAACCTGCGTCATGCCCACTTCTGTCTTGCTAAGGAAAGCGTTCCTTACACTGGTTATAAAGCGGTCCCATGGGACCCGGCTGACGAAACATCAGCCTGTGCTCTGCATTGGAGCACCGCCAAGACAGTTATTTCGACCTCTCCTCCGGCGCCTTTCACTCTACCAGATGGCTGCAAAAATACAAGAGAATAATGATGAAACCGTCAAAAGTCGATATTGACATCCAAAAACTCACTCTGGCACCCCAATGACAAGGGATCGAAGAAGTTTGACGCTGGCATCTTGTTTGACGATTCCGTCAATTTTTTAGTAATTTTTTAGTTTCCATTGCCGGATAATCGATGGTAAATATATTGAAAAATTGAATTTGCGGCTGATGCCGGGTCATGGAAATCCCCGATTTCAGCCCTTTTTAGCAAGGAACAGGAATTATGACTCGAGAAATTCAGCTTTATTATAAGAATGCCCTGGCAGAAGCGGTGGGGACGGAACATGGATTAGGGAAGGACGAACTGATGGGCATGGGGGCTCTGGTGAAAAAGATTACCGGAAAACTGGCCCAGCCGCGGCTGCCGTACCGGGACCTGCCCTATCGGGAGGCCATGTGCCGCAAAGTGAAAGAACTGGCCCGAATGCTGGAAGGCCGCTATGACAATCTGGTGGTACTCGGAATCGGCGGCTCCGCCCTGGGCAACATCGCTCTCCAAACCGCCCTGAACAGCCCGATGTATAACCTGCTGCCGGATCGAGGCGGGCCGCGGCTGTTTGTGATTGACAATGTGGACCCGGTACAATTTGGCGCCCTGCTGGATTATCTGGAAGGACAGTTGGACCGGACGCTCTTCAATGTGGTAAGCAAGTCGGGTCAAACGGCGGAAACGGCGGCACAGTTTCTGGTGGTTCAGGAGATGTTAAAGACAAAGATGCTGCGGGCAAATCTGGCTGATTCGATTGTGGCAACCACGGATGCCAAAAGCGGGACACTGCGAAAGATCGTGGACCGGGAAGGATTTGTATCGCTGGAGGTTCCGGACGGAGTAGGCGGACGATTCAGCGTGCTGAGCGATGTAGGGCTGTTCAGCGCGGCGATGTGCGGAATCGATATCGAGCAACTGCTTGCCGGAGCACGAGATATGGATCAACGGGTCAGAAGCGAGGATCTGGCGCAAAACCCGGCGGCCATGTATGCGGCGATTCAATATCTGTTTTATCAGAAGGGCAAACGGCTATCGGTAATGATGCCTTACAGCTATCAGCTAAAGGATTTATCCGACTGGTTCCGGCAGTTATGGGCAGAGAGTCTGGGCAAGGAAAACGACCTGGCCGGCCGGAAGGTGAATGTGGGGCCGACTCCCATCAAGGCGCTGGGTACGACGGACCAGCACAGCCAGGTTCAGTTGTACCGGGAAGGGCCGAACGATAAAGTATTTACATTCCTGGAGATAGAGCAGTTCGGCCGGGAGGTGGTGATCGGGGATGCCGGGGAGGTGAAGGAACTATCCTACCTGTCAAATCAGAAGATGAGCAAACTGATCAACTGCGAGAAACAGGCAACGGAATATGCCCTGATTCAGTCGCAGCGGCCGAATCTGACGGTACGCTTCCCGCAGGTAGAAGCCTATACCGTAGGGCAGTTTATCTATTTCTTTGAGGTGGCAACGAGTTATATGGGGGAGATGCTGGGCATCAATACCTATGATCAGCCGGCGGTCGAGCTGGGCAAGGTGGCGACCTTTGCACTGATGGGGCATAAGGATTATGCCAAACAGAAGAATGAGATCGAGAAAGTATGCAAAACCGAAACGCACTATTTGATATAAATCTCTTTAAATCAGAGTTTTATATATTATTACACTAAAACGAGATATACGGTCAGCCAAATGAGCTTTTTGTCTGCCTACTGCCTGGGGGATTTACCGACGCAGCCGAACGTTATTTCCAGATGATTATTTTAGGGGAATTTGAATGGTGCTGTTAATATCATAGGGAGTCGGGGTTTGCAGGAATCCCCAGGCGGCTGAGCCATCGGGCGAGCGGCCATAGGAAACATCCGAGAACTGATCGCCAAATTTCACCTGATCGATCAGCGTTACTCCATCCCTATCGAATAAGGCAATCGTCTCGCCATATTGATCCAGCTTGAAATTCGTATGATAGGATTCCTGAGTACCGTCATCATCCGCCCAGAAAAGCAGATAGTCGCCCGGCGGCAGGGTAATCCCGGCGGCGATCCGCCATTTCGTCGGATTGTCCAGCTTGTCCGTAAGATACATACCACCCAAGTCCACCGGATCGGTACCGGGGTTGTAGAGTTCGACCCAGTCAGGGTATTCGCCCGGTTCCTGCGGGTCTTCGAGGGTGGTGTTATTGAGCGCCATGAATTCATTGATTACCACGCCGCGGTCTATCAGGAAATCCTCCTCCAGCAGCGTGCTCCATTTGCTGGCGGCGTAGGTGCGGGCCCGGATGGTAGTGTTTTCGGTCAGGAGCGGCGGGCCATTTGTCGTATAATTTTTGGCGGTAGGGGAAACCGCTCCGCCTCGCTGGCGGGGGTCACTGCCGTCCAGGGTGTAATAGATGGTTTTGGCCGGCTGCCAGAGGGGATTGCCCGTA
>JAKQBU010000146.1 GCA_029573975.1 Planctomycetota bacterium | reverse complement strand
CTTCCCCGAGGCGGCCGTAAATGCTGCGCCGAAATAATCAGAACTCCCGTTATGTCCTTTCCCGAAATCTCCCTGGATGCCGAAATTCTTGCTGAGATTGGAAAAGAGCAAATCATGTGCCGAACACTATTGTGTTTTGCTCTACTTTTACAATGTTTTACCCCTGTTTTATATCACTTTCTTCGTCTTTTACTATACTTTATTCAACATTTACCAACTCAACTTAATCGTTAAATCTTACCATATTTCTTACCCACCTTATCAAAAATCTTACCCAATCGTAACAATCGTTATAATCCCTACTTTATTATCGGACTATCGTTTTCCACGTAAAATAAGGACTTATGACAATTTTCCCAAACCAAAAATAAGCACTTACAAACAATCTGCCGTGCGGCCGGCACCGCCTTTACCAAATTAACCTGTTTCCCTATCTTTACAAAAATTGTATTTCTGGTAAAACTTTACTGGTAAAAAAATTGCGTTCCCTTATCCCTCTTGTTAGAATACCTCGCTTTGTTAAAATAGGATATGGAATTCCTGGAGAATTAGTACCATGAAAATAACGGAAATCCTTGATGCTAAATGTGTTAAAGTTCCTCTGCAAGCCGCCGAAAAGTATCAGGCCATCACCGAACTGGTGGACCTTCTCAACGCCCGCGGCCTGCTCGATGACTATGATGCCGTCCTGAAAGCAGTTATGGAGCGAGAGGCCATCCGCAGTACCGGTATCGGCCAGGGCTTCGCCATCCCCCACGGCAAATGCAACGCCGTCAGCAAACTCGTCATGGCCCTGGGCAAAGTCAAAACCCCCATTGATTTCGAAAGTATTGACCAGCATCCAGTTAGCGTCATAGTCCTCCTGGTCTCCCCTACCGATCAGACCGGTCCCCACATCCAGGCCCTGGCCCGCATCAGCCGCCTGATGACCGATCGAGAGTTTCGCGATAAAATCTGGTCCGCCGATTCCGCTGAACGTTTATATCAATTCATCCTGAACCACGAATCCTGATTGTCTTATATCATTCTAAATACCTTTATTTAAAACACTTATAACTTTTCACCACCCGCTTTCGTTTCCCGGTCGGTTCCCACCCCGAATCAATTCACATCTATCCCAGGAAAAAAACCTGAAAAACACCGTTAGCAACACCATTATTGCCGATAATACCTTCATAATTCGTCCTATAACATGAGTTGAATTGGCAGAGTGCATCGTGAAACAAAACGAACAGAGTTGTTATAATCTATTCGTATATAATAATTTATATCTTTTATGCCTTTCCCTTATATTTTTTCTGGGTCCCCAGCTTCCCCTTTTTGCCCAACCCCCCTCAGCCGAGGAAAAAACCGAACAGCTCACCGCCGGCGAAATCCTCACCGGACAACGAGTTATGCACACCTTCGATTTTGAGGAAAGAGATGTAAATTATCTAGATCTCCCCATGTTTTGGAACATGGTCACGGCCCGCCAGGGTTTTCCTCATTATGCCGAAGGGAAACTCGATAACAGCATAAGTCACGGCGGCAACTATAGTTTCCAGCTTATTTCGGATGGCGGCAGTGTCGGTTTTGAATATGACAGCCGCAGCCGAAATCCTCACCGGATCAAGATTAAACCCGGCTGCGATTTCCAAATTAGCTGTTATGTTCGCCTGAAAAATACTGAAACCAGCCGTGCTCGTCTTAGTTGTGCCTTCGCGGACCGGCTGGGAAGAATTATTCCGGAAAGCTATTATTACTCTAAACTTATAGCAAAAGGGGACCTGGGTCCTGATGGCTGGGCACTCGTGGAAGTCTATGCTCCCGGAAATTTTCCGGATGCCCAGTACCTCAGCATCGGACTTTGGCTTCTCCAGGAGGAACAATGGAACCAGGATGTTATAACTGACTCATACATCTATCGTTACGATGTGAAAGCACTGGCCTGGTTTGATGATATCACGGTGTATCAGCTCCCTCGGGTAATCTTGCGCACTGATAAACTAGGCAATGTTTTTGAAAGCCGCGATCCGGTTGAACTTCTCGTGGAAGTCGAGGGTGTTAACACCCTTGATTACGAAGTCAGCATGCGGATTTATGACGCGATGGATTCCCTCTTAAGTCAGGAAAAATGGTTAATTTCCGGTGTGGGCACAGAAGAAAATACGCGAAAAATTACCTTGCCTGACATCTCAGCGGGATGTTACCACTCGGAACTCCTTATTCAGTCGGGAGGTAAGACAATCGCCACCCGGTCTTTGATATTCGGCAAACTCGGATCTTCCTTCGGGGAAATTACTGCCAGCGGCATGAATTTCGGCCTTTTGGTTTTGGATGAGGATGCCGGTAACTGGCCAACCATCCTGCGTTTAACACAGTTAAGCAACGCCAAAATGATTAAATTGCCCGTCTGGAAACGAGCCGAATCACACAACTCAGCCGCTGCGGTGGAGGAAAGCCTGGATAATAAACTCATCCAGTTACAACAGAATAATGTGGAAGCAATTGCCACTTTTTCGGAAGTGCCGGAAGAACTTGCAGTTAAGCTTCTGCACGGCCAGCAGAGCCTTCTTGACTTATTCAGCCGGGATTCCCATGATTGGCTGCCGCAGGTAGCGGTGATTTTAGCACAATATGCCCGACAGGTGCCATTTTGGCAAATCGGAACGGATATTTTTGATGAGGATATAACCTGGGATCCCCGAATCAAATATGTACTTACCACGTTACGCACAGAATTTGAAAAATTAATTCGAAATCCCATATTATTTACTCCCATACCAGGCCTTCTGGATGTGAATCAGCAACAGGTTGGTAATTCGTATGTTTCCGTGGCGATTTCAAGCCTGATCGTACCGGAGCAAATCCCTGATTATATCTCTGAATTTCGTAAAAAAGGCATGAATCACATTTGGGCCGTCCTGGAGCCGATGACAGATAGTTATATCAGCAGGGATAATCGGCTGATCGATTTTGCCAAACGGATTGCTTATGCCAAAAAGTCAGAGGCGCAAGCGATATTCATCAATCATCCCTGGAGTGAAAAGGAATATAACGCACGGCTGGTAACGGAACCGTCAGAATTATTGCTGATCTATCGCACTCTGGCTGATCAATTCGGGGGTACTCGCTATTTGGGAGAATTCGAATTGGCGCCAGGCGTTCCGGTTTTAGTGTTTGACCGCGATGGGCAGGGCTGTTTGTTTGCATGGAATACCAACTATCATCCGCAGGCCCCGCCGACACAGAGCGAATTTGGTCTGTATCTGGGAAAAACACCGGTAGAGATCGATTTGTTTGGCAATTCCAAACCCCTGCCCATGGAAAATGGTATTGGGCGAATCCATCTGACCAATTGGCCGGTTTTTCTTTCCAGGGTGGACAGCCGGATGGCTATGTTGCGGGCCAGTATGAAATGGACCCCGGCAATTGTCGATGCCAGTGTGGCCCGGCAGAAGGTTCTGCTAAGTTTTGTAAATCCTTTTCGGATACCTATTTCAGGGCGTCTGCGATTCCAGCTTGATGAATCCCAAATGAACTGGGGTGTAGATCCGGTGGTATTTAATTTCTCGCTCCAACCCAACCAGTTGTTTCAGCAGGTAATTTATCTGAAATTACCCCGCAATGAAATCAGCGGCAGAAAAGAATTAACCGCGGTTATTGCGATTGATGCGGACCGGGCCTACTCGTTTTCCATGCCGGTTCCCTTTGAAATTGAGCTTCAGGGGATCGATGTGAGTATTTTTGCCCGCCGGGTCAACCTGAAGGATCTGCTTATTCAGCAGGTAGTTACCAACAATAGCGAAGCGGATACCAATCTGACCAGTTTTATTGATT
Organism: Planctomycetota bacterium; assembly: GCA_029573975.1. The sequence continues at coordinate 15,711 of JAKQBU010000146.1, read as the reverse complement.
TTCCGGATGGCGATCATCAGGAACGTTCCATCCAGAAATTGGCACCCGGTTCGGCCACGACCAAAAGTTTTGTTTTTCCCAATGCGGAGAAATGGGTGGGGAATTATATCCGTATCGGGCTGCAGGATCCACAGGGCAGCCGGCGTGTGAATTATCAGATTGAAATCAATTAAGGATCGCAGGCGTATGGATTTAGAAAAAAATCAGAAAGATTTATCCACACTTCAGGATGGTCAGATGTGGAAAACCTGTCTGCCGGTGGTGAAGCAGGCTCTGACCATTCGTTTGACCGAACAACGGCTGCTCCAGCTATTTGGGGAAGGAAAACTCCAGGGTACGGTCCATACCTGTATCGGACAGGAATTCGTAGCGGTGGCGGTGGGCCGGGCGCTGCGCGAAGACGATGTAGTTTTTTCCAACCATCGCTGTCACGGCCACTTTTTGGCTTATGCTGGTGATATGGAAGGTCTGATCGCAGAAATCATGGGCAAAAGCACGGGGATATGCGCCGGGCTGGGCGGCAGCCAGCATTTGCAACGGAATCATTTTTATTCCAATGGAATCCAGGGTGGAATGATGCCGGTGGCGGCAGGGCTGGCCCTGGCTCAAAAACAGCGTAACAACCGGGCTATCTCCGTGGTATTTATAGGAGATGGGACTTTGGGGGAAGGTGTTGTATATGAGACGATGAATATCGCCGCCAAATGGCAATTGCCGCTGCTGGTGGTGCTGGAAAATAATCTGTATGCCCAGTCCACCCCGCAAGTACAGAGCCTTTCCGGCGAAATTACAGCCCGGTTTCGAGCCTTTGGAATCCATACCCGCCACAGCGATAGCTGGAACTGGCCCAAACTGCTTTCGGATATGGCAGAATCGGCGGAGATGGTCCGTTCCAGCGGCCTACCCATTTTTCATCAGGTGGATACCTACCGGTTAATGGCTCATTCCAAGGGGGATGATCATCGGGACCAGCAGGAAGTCCGCGCGTATTGGCAGCGGGACCCACTGGAGGTGATTCAAAAGCAAAATGGTGAGGATCCGATTTTGCAGGAAATGACGGATGAAATTCAGCAGCGGCTGGATCGGGCGGTGGCGCAGGCGGAATCCGCACCAGTTGCCGAGCTTGGCGATAGCAGCGAACTGGTTTTTTCGCAGCCTGTCGATTGGCATCCCCTTTCGTTTGAAAAAATGAAGGTGGCAGCGGCGATTCGTCAGGCACTGGAAGAGGCCCTGGCCCGCAAGTCCAATGTTATTTTACTGGGTGAAGATATTGAAGATCCCTATGGCGGGGCTTTCAAGGTGACGGCCGGGTTGAGTGAAAAATATCCCGATCGCGTCCGGAATACCCCCATCAGCGAGGCGGCCATTACCGGAATCGGCAACGGCCTGGCTCTGGCAGGTCATATCGCTGTTGTGGAAATCATGTTCGGTGATTTTTTGACGCTGGCGGCGGATCAGTGGATCAATCACGCCGCCAAGTTTCAGGGGATGTATAATCATCAGGTGCGGGTTCCCCTGGTGTTGCGAACCCCGATGGGAGGCCGGCGCGGATATGGTCCGACCCATAGCCAGTCCCTGGAGAAACATTTTCTGGGTGTGCCGGGTACACAGGTGCTTTGCCTTCATCATCGGTATTGCCCTTACCTGCTCTATCGGGACCTGATTACCTCGGTTGATAAACCGACGCTGGTGATTGAGAATAAAATGTTGTATGGGCAGTATGCTCATTCGGAGCCGCCCGCCGGGTATCGTCTTTTCTTCTCTCATGAGCGGTTCCCCACCGCCTGGCTGCGTCCCGAAGGCAGGGCGGATGTGACGATTCTGGCCCTGGGGGGGATGTCGCTGGAAGCGGAAAAGGCGGGTGAAATCCTGTTTCAACGTCATGAGATGATCGCTGATGTATTTTTCCCGACCCAGTTGTATCCGCTGGATGTGAATTTTCTGGCCGATAGTCTGGCCATAACCGGCCGATTGCTGGTGGTGGAAGAAGGGCAGGGTTTTGTATCGTTGTCCAGCGAGATTCTCGCACAGGTGGCGGAACGTTTTGCCGGGGTTCGCTGCCGCCGGCTGGCTGCCTGGCCCGGCCCAATCCCAGCCTCCCGGCCGCTGGAAGAAAAAGTATTACCGGATGCCAAAAGCATAGTTCGTAACATATTGGAGATGAATGGTGAATGCGGATATAGAAATAACCATACCGCGGGAAACGGTGAATGATGATTTTGTTACCCTGGTGAAATGGTATCATCCCAGCGGCAGCCGGGTGCAGGCAGGGGAAAGGCTGCTGAGTTTTGAGACCTCCAAAGCAGTCAATGATATCGAAGCGGCGGCGGATGGATATCTGGAAATTCAGCAGCCGGAAGGTGCCGATGTGGCCGTTGGCGAAGTGGTAGGATACGTACTGGCCCAGCCTGTGAATGGAAGGTCTGTGTCAAAAACAGAGGAGATGCTATCGACAGTGGCGGCGGTGGGCCAGCAGTTTTCGCAAAAAGCTCACCAACGTATCGAACGCGCGGGGATCGATCCGCAGGTATTTGAGGGGATTGGGCTGGTGCGGGAGGCGGATGTCATCCGGTTTTTGAATGGTGTGCAAAAACCGCGGGAACCACAACCGCAGGCTGCTTCATCGTCGGTCCCACCTGTAACTCAAACAGTCCCACCGCCCAGGAAAGGCTTGCTTTTCGATGCCCGCAGTTCCGCCCGTGACCGCGGCAAAGGGATTCTCTGGCTGGCGTGCAATTATTTTTTTTGGAATTATCTGTTGGGCAACCTGGTCTGCTGGGCGCCGCGGGGAGTAATTCTCTGGCTGCACCGGTTACGCGGTGTTCGCATGGGCAGTGATTGCTTTATCGATCCCACGGCCCTGCTGGAAACGGCCTATCCCGAAAAAATCACCATCGGGAATGACGTCCGTATCACGGCCCACGCTGTCATTATGACACATATTAAAGGCCCGCATTATCTACGGCAGACGGGCCTTGCGCCAGCGGTTAGTAAGCCGGTCGTGCTGGAAGATCATTGTTTCATCGGGGTGAATTCCGTGATTATGCCCGGTGTCACCGTCGGCAAGGCTGCTATTGTCGCCAGCGGTGCGGTGGTGGTGAATAATGTTCCCGCGTACAGTATGGTGGCGGGCAATCCTGCCAGGGTAATTAAACGTTTCCCTCGCCCGGAGGAAGGGGAAATGAACCATGATTAGCCCCGTTCGTCCCCTGAACGCCTTTTGTGTGGATCTGGAGGAATGGTTTCATATCTGCGGTGTGAATACTCCCTATGATGATCCGGCAACCTGGGATCAGGCCCCAGTATGCGTGGAAAAGGATACCGAGTTGCTGCTGGCAATGCTCGGCGAAGCGGGTACCAAGGGGACGTTCCTAGCGATTGGCTGGCTGGCGGAGAAATATCCCCGGCTGATCCGGCGAATCAGTGAGCAGGGGCATGAAATCGGCTGCCACGGCTATTACCATCGGCTGATCTATGAACAGTCTGCCGCCCAGTTTCGGGAAGAAATACGCCGCTGCCGGAAAATTTTGCAGGAAATCAGCGGGCAGGAGGTGCTTTGTTTCCGTGCTCCGGGCTTCTCCATGAAACGGCAATGTTTCTGGGCCTACCATATTTTGGTGGAGGAGGGAATCCGAATCGATGTTTCCATTGTCCCCGCCCCGCGCGATCATGGCGGTGTCGAGAATTTGTCCCCCGATCCCTTTCTTCTGCACACCGAATCCGGGCCGCTACAAGTTTTTCCGGTTTCCGTCATGAAATGCCTGGGTAGGGCCATGCCCTTTTCCGGGGGTGGGTATCTGCGTTTCTTCCCCATGCCTTTTATCGAATATGGCATCCGGCAGAACCATAACGCCCAGCGGCCGGTTATGACCTATATCCACCCACGCGAAATCAATCCGGACCAGCCGCGTCTGCCGCTGCCGCTCAAAAAACGGTTCAAATATTACGTCGGTCTGAACTCCACCCAGCGAAAACTGCAATATCTACTGCGTCATTATGCTTTTGGCACCGTTTCCCAGGTTATGGCGAACTTGCAGGGGTTGAAAAGCTATCAATTGTGCGGCTGTGATCAGAATTATGAGATTTTTGCCCTTTCGCCGAATCGTTTTTCCGAAGATGAAAATCCGGAAAGGCAGGGAATAACAGTTTGACTTTCAGCCGGTAACCAGATATAGTTACGGCTGGCTGAAAATAATGGGCGATTAGCTCAGTTGGCTAGAGCGCCTGCTCGACAAGCAGGAGGCCGTTGGTTCAAGTCCAATATCGCCCAGTAGTTATAACTATTTTTTCTACTGAAGGTTATAGCGATTCATAAGATATGTGCCCAATCTGTCTTTTTTAAATTTTTTTTTATTTCTTGCAGAGATTTTTTCCAAGATTTGATTTTGGACAATTCAGATTTTGCATAATAAGGATTGCCCGTTTAGTATAAGCAGTACAACCAGTTACCAATCGTTCTCCCTTTTTCAATAGGATGTTTCCGAGGGGCAATCCATGGAGCGCCGTCAACGAACTAGCTTGCAGAAACTGCATAAGTTCCTGATAGACAAATACATACAAATATAACCAAAGTACCGCTTGCAACCGTCTATCCAAAACAGTACCATGGCTTGGGACCGAACAGGATTTGGTTCCATACGCTGGGGAAAATGCCCAGGGTATTCGATATAAATGGAGAAAAAACAGATGGTTATGGCAGACCGCAGCAAACAGCAATGGGGATCTGATAAGGCCTGGTTGTGGTCCAGCGACTGGGAAACCGTCCGACGAAAAGTTATGCAAAGCCGTATTTGTGATTTGAGAATTTGGATCAAGGATTCTCCTTTAGAGCCGTTTATCCGGCAATTAGAAAAAGAACTGTCGGCCAAGGGTATCCATTACCTGCCATCCCTCTACCTGACGGATTCCTGGGGTTGTCCGGACCAGGTTCCGATCATCGGCATTCCCTTTTATCTGTCCAGCACGCTGCTCTGGCGTATCGAAAAAGAGGAAACTGGCTGCCTGGAAGACAGTCAAACCATCATGCAGCTTCTGCGTCATGAGACCGGTCACGCAATCAATTATGCCTTCCGGTTGTGGGAAGAACCCGGCTGGAAGGATACTTTCGGTTCCTTCTCCAGGCCTTATCGGGAAGTTTTTTATCCAAATCCCTGGAGTCGGAGTTTCGTTCGGCATATCTGCAGTTATTCCTACGGATATACCTACGCCCAGAAACACCCCGATGATGATTTTGCGGAGACATTTGCTGTGTGGCTGACTCCGCGGTCCGGCTGGCGGCGTAAATACCGATATTGGCCGGCTATTCGGAAATTAAGGTATGTGGACCGTCTAATGCGGCAAATTCGCACTCAGGAGCCAAAACGCAAAGGGGGAAAACTTGTTATGCCGCTGTCCAAGCTGACCCTATGTGTGGCGGATTATTATCGCAGTCGCATCAAAACGTATGCCCAAACGAGTTAAAATGCGGCGAAAATGGACAGGCAAGCCACCAGAAAAACATACCCGGCATTACTGGCGGAAGGTAACTGATTACGCATGTATGGAAGGCTGCATGGGAATGCTGACGTCGTAAGGGCGGACTTCCAATGCAGCATCGATAATCGTCTGAATTAGTTGGGGATACGGTATGCCTGCTTTTTTGGCAGAACGTGCCAGGCCAACTCCATCCTCCAAAGAGGCATTGCAATTGACCTCCAGAACCCGGGGGATACCCTCCTCGTCGAGGCGAATATCGACACGGCCATAGCCCCAGGCACCGACCGCCCGAAAGGCACGTAAGGCGATATCATTAATCTGACGTTCCAGCTCAGGCTCTACCTCCGCCGGACAGATCACAAATGTCTTTTTATACTCCAGCGAGGTTTCAATCCATTTGGCCGCATAGGACATGATGGGAGGGACCTCCGGCGGTAATTGCTGATAGCAAACCTCCGCCAGGGGCATGAGTTGCAGGCGTTTGCCCCCTACAATACCCACATTGAACTCCCGGCCAGGCAGGAAATGCTGAACCAGCGCGGGTTGATTATAATGCTGCAGGATTTGGCGAACCTGGTACCGAAGAGCTTTTTTCGATTTTACCACCGATTCCCGATCCAGGCCGATTCCCGCATGTTCCTGGCTAGGCTGGACAATCAAGGGGAACTTCCATTTATAATGGTCCACATCACCCACTTTTTCCAGCAGCTCGGTACAGGGAGGAACTGGAATGCCCAAACCATTCAGGAGACTGGCCGATGTATGTTTGTAGCGGCTCAGGCCCAAAGCCAGGGCGGGCGAACCGGTGAGGGGAAATCCCATCATCCGCACAATGGCAGCAAACCGCATCTCGTAGAGAGCACCATGCACTACATCATCATATTGATTGAAAACCACATCAGGTTTAAGACGGCGTAATTTACGCTGAAAGGCAAAGAGGTCATGGGCCAGCGGCAAAATGGTAACTCGATGCCCCAGGGACCGCAGTACCCGGCCCATATGGCGAATCATAAGCCGGAGGTCCGCGGAACTGCCCCGATCTTCCGGAATATCCGGGACAAGTGCTGCACCGGCATTATAGACTAATGCCACATGGAGAATCTTGCGAGAACGTTTGGAACAGTGCGTCATAATTACTCGCTTGCCCAGGAACGATTTTCCAATATGCTCGGCATTCTGCAAAAACCGCAGGGAAAACCGTACGCCAGAAACAATCCTACTTGAACCACACTCGGAAAAGAACGGTAGGATCAGGTTGCCGTTTCCAGACCAAGATCATTCATAAGTACCGTTTATACTGAATCCCGAAAAAGATGTCAATAAAACTTAAATGTATAAATGGAATAGATAAGAAACATCTCATCTCCCGGACAATATCACGTTTATATGTGAATGAATGCGATGCTGGCAGGGAAAGAAAAGTAGTGTTTCCGTAATCAACGATCTGTGCCTACTGCTGCCAAGTGCGGTAAATAGGAAATTCCATTTCCTGCTCATTTTTCAAATACAAAAAGGTGATTCAAATTACTGCTTTGTTCAGATTCATATGAAATAATATTTCTATAATTATCTGTATATCAAGTTTTTATAATCATTTTGCTCGCTTGCCATCTATTAATATTGTAATTAAATGTAAATTATTGTAATTTACATTCAATGGTTTTGACATATAGTAATGCAATGGAGATTCGATGAATATCAATTTGGTGGCGAAAAAGGCTGGGGTGTCGGTGGCGACGGTCTCGCGGGTGGTGAATCATTCGGCCAAAGTGCGGCCGCAGACGCGGCGGAAGGTGACGGAGGTGCTGGAGTCTCTGGAGTATGCCCCGATGCGACGGGAGAACAAGCGGGTTGCGACCATCGGGATTACGCGGGATAATTTAATACCGGGGGCGATGGAATATGAGTATTGCAAGGAGATTTTGGCGGGGGTGATGGAGGCGGCGGCGAAATATAAGGCGGCGGTTCGGCTTTTGAGTCTGACGGATTTTATTCCCATTGCGTACCGGGAAGGCGCTTATAAGGATTATCTGGGGGAGAATAAGATCGATGCATTAGTGCATTTGTTAATCGGGGAACAAAATACCGGTTTGATCGAGCGGATCGCGGATGATGGGATTCGCCAGGTGGTGGTGGAGCGGCGGTTCGACAGGGATGATATTAGTTGGATCGGATTCGATAATTATGGCGTCAGTTTTAATCTGGGCCGATACCTGGCCAGTCATGGGTGCCGGGATTTCGCGGTGGTAACGGCGGGGCGGGAATTTGTAGGTCATTCCCAGCGGCGGCAGGGATTTCTGGAGGCGGTGAAGGAATCCGGCTGTGGAGTGCCGCCGGCATGGGATGTGGAGCGGCAGCTTGTCAATCCGCAGGCGGGGTACAGTGCCACCTTGAATCTGTGTCTGCCGGATACACCCGCTCCCCGGGTGATTTATTATACGAATATCGAGCTGGCGCTGGGGGGGATCAAGGCGTTGAAGGAGAAGAATCTGCGGATTCCGCAGGATGTGATTATCGCGACGGTGGATGATTCGCATTTGAGCGATTTTCTGGGGATTCCGATGATTTGTCTGAAACAGCCGAATTATCAGGTGGGGATGGACGCCGTACATTATTTGATGACCCAGGAAGAGGAGCATGTCTGCCAGAAGCAAATCACGCCGGAAATGTTTATCCCGCACGAAGTGACCGGTGTGTTGGGGTAATCGGATGCGATCCTGGTAGAACGGTAAACCTTTATGTGAGATGAAGCGGTTGAATTGGAAAGGAAGAACATGAGGCGGATGCGTACGATCAATTGGGGTTTCATTGTTTTTTTATTTGTTGTCAGCAGTCCGGTTGGGGCGGAACAGGACTGGGTAAAGCGCACGTTTACGACGGAAACGGAAGGGAAAAGCGGTTCCCTGCCTTTCTCGTTTACCTATGACGGTGTCAAATCCCAAACCCTGTTGACGGGCTGGTCACGTTCCGTTTCCAAAGTGGTGGAACAACATGGGGAGTATGAAGTGTACGGCTGGCAGGATCCGGGCAGTTCGCTGCAGGTGGAATGCCGGGTGCGGACGTTTGCGGATAGCCCGGCGGTGGAGTGGGTTTTATATTTTCGCAATACCGGCGGGGAATATACGAAAATCATAGAGAACATTTTAACTTTGGACGGCAGCAATCTGCCCGGGCAGGTCAAACCGCGCGGCAATCCGATTCTGCGTTGGTCCAACGGGGACCGTTATTATTCGTATGATTATTCCACACCGACCTATATGTGGGGTGAGACGCGGGAATCGTTTATGAAGCACGACCAGGAACTGCATGGCGGGATGAAGTGCCGGTTTGCGTCGAAAGGATCTTTCCGGTATTTGCCGTTTTTTAATGTGAAGTACCCGGAAGGCGGCTGGGTGGTGGCGGTGGGCTGGTCGGGGAACTGGGCGGCGGAGTTTGAGCACACGGGGGAGGATTTGCTGGCGGTGCGGGTGGGGATGGGGATCAAGACCCGGTTTTATCTAAAACCCGGTGAAGAGGTCCGCGGCCCCAGCGTGGTGGTATTGCCGTGGAGTGGGAAAGAGATGATTGACGGGCATAACCAGTTTCGCAAATTGGTGATCGACCAATATGTGCCGCGGCAAAAGGGCCAGCCGACTTTGCCGCCGCTAGCGGGGGTGGCTATGGTGCAGGTGATCCGGCAGGCGGCGGCGGAAGGGCGAATCTGGGAGGCCTGGTGGGATGACTATAACGAGAAGATTGAATATGACACGATTCCGAAATATGGGGAGATGGGTTTTGAGGCGATCTGGATGGATGCGTGGTGGTTTCCGCAACCCTGGCAGCAGAACCTGGGGAACTGGTATCCGCGGCCGGATGCGTTTGCGGGCGGGATCAAGCCGATAGCGGACCTGGCCCATCAGCACGGGATGGATTATCTGTTGTGGATGATCCCGATGAGTGTCAACGGGGGGACCCAGTGGGCGAAGGAGTATCCGCAGTACATTCACGGAGGCGGGGAAGGCCGGGGCGGCATCTGGAAGCTGGGGGAGCCGGAGGCGCGGGAGAAATTGACGGATCTGATTTGCGGATTTATACAGGAATGGGGGATTAATATCTACCGGGAAGACGGCAGCGATATTCCGCCGGAAGAAGGAGCGGAGGACCGGCAGGGGATCGCGGAGATGAAACATATTGACGGGCTGTATCAGTTTTATTCGGGCCTCTTGCGGCGGAATCCGGGGCTGAAGATTGATAGCTGCTGCGGGGGCGGCAATCGGATTGACATCGAGACCATGAAGCAGTGCTATTACCTCCATCGCAGCGATCTGAATGACTGGCCGGCCTGGTCGTGGCCGCCGAACCGGGTATTTATAGGTACGGGCAATCAGAATCTGATCAGCGGGCTGTCTTTGTATGTGCCGCTGCACGCCGGGCCTACATGGGAGATGGAGCCGTATAGTTTTCGCAGCAATTTTTGCGGCGGCGGTGTTTTTTGTGTGGATCTGGTCGATAAAAATTTTCCCGTGGAAACGGCCCGGCAAGCTATCGCGGAACTGCGGATGCTGCGGCCGCTGGTTTTGGGGGATTTTTATCCGTTGCTGCAGCCGCTGGATTCGGATGAGGTGTGGTATGCCTGCCAGTGGGACCGGCCGGACCTGGGCGAGGGCTGTGCTTTTGTCTTCCGCCGGCCTTTGAGTGGGCATAAGAGTTGTGAGATTACTTTGCAGAAGATTGATCTGGATGCAGAATACAGCGTCAGCATTACCGGGGAAACGTATGAATATGGGCTTTGGAAGAAATTGGCCGGCAAATCGTTGCAATCGCTGGAAATCACTATTCCGGAAAAACCCGGCTCGGTTTTGCTTCAATACAAAAAAACAGATCCGGACCAAAGTCGCATTATAGAACGTTCTTTGCTTAGCAAAGGGAATGTGGTTCACCTGCAAAAGGTTATGGCACGTTTGCGGGATAAACAGCCGGTAACGGTTGGCGTTATCGGCGGTTCGATCACGCAGGGGGCTTTGGCCAGTTCTCCTGAACATCGATGGGCTGATATTGTGGCGAGATGGTGGCGGGAGCATTCCCCGGCAGCGGAGAAAATCAAGTTCATCAATGCCGGTATCGGCGCGACCGGTTCTGATCTTGGTGCCCATCGGGTACAAGAGCATCTGTTGAAATACCAGCCGGATTTTGTGGTGATTGAATATGCCGTTAATGATAACGGTAGTCCCAGGGCCGCCGAAACGCTGGAGGGATTGACCCGCCAGATTCTGGCTATGCCTAACCAGGCCGCGGTTATGTTATTTTTCACGATGGATAAGCAGGGAAACAATGTCCAGGCGGAACATATGCGGATTGGCAAACATTACGGCCTGCCGATGGTTTCTATGCGTGATGCGCTGTGGCCGGAACTTCAGGCCGGGCGAATGCAATGGGATGATATCGAAGCGGATACGGTTCATCCGAATGATAAGGGGCATGCCCTTTGTGCAGAGCTTATAGCTTCTTTTCTGGATAGCATCTGGACAACTCTTCCGTCCGTTGATGACTTTCCGGATGCTCCACCACTTCCTGAGCCATTGATCAGCGATGTTTATGAACATACCGCTTATTATGATGCCGAGAGCATAACGCCGGCTGTTGGTAACGGCTGGGCCGGAAAGTCGAATCAGCCGTTCTTCAACGGCTGGACAACGGAAACACCCGGCAGCACACTGGAATTTGAAGTGGCGGGAACCACGATCAGTCTGATTTATCACCACACGAAACAGAAGGGAGGGATGGCTTCGGTTCAGGTGGACGACCTGCCGCCCGTGAAGCTGGAAGCCTATTTCCCCCAGGATTGGGGCGGGGGCTACAGCCGATTTGTCCAGATTGCAGACCATCTTTCAGCCGGGCCGCATCGATTGAGGATTACGTTACTGGAGGAGAAATCGGATCAGGTGGATAATCATCAGTTTGAAGTTTCGGCCGTTCTGGCCGCCGGTATAACGGAAAAATGACACGAAGTGGCCAGCCAACGTCTGAGTGAAAGGAATTAGAAGTGAACAAATTAAATTATACCTTATTCCTATTGTTGCTTACCTCACCATTGAGCATAGCGGCGGATTCTCAAGCGTGGTCTATGACGGTTATGAGCAGTGAGATTCTATCCCTGGATGGCAATGACTGGCGGTTGGCGACGGATCCGAAGAACGTTGGGCGGGAAGAGAAATGGTGGAACGGCATACAACCTGACGCCAAGCAGGCGAAGGTGCCGTGGGTAATCGAGGATTATTTCCCCTGGTATGACGGGGTGGTATGGTATTGGAAGAAGCTGGCGATTCCGGAAAATGTGCATAAGGACGGGCGGACGCTGTTGCGATTCTGGGCGGTGGATTTCAAGGCGGATGTCTGGCTGAACGGGCAATATCTGGGCGGGCACGAGTGTGGGGAAACGCCTTTCACCCTGGATGCCACCGATGTGGTTCGGCGAGGCGGGGAAAATCTGCTGGCGGTTTGCGTGCTGAATCCGGGCACTACTCCCATCGACGGGATCGAACTGACGAAAACGCCACACCGGTGCAAGTCGGAGGGAGTGTACAATCACGGCGGGATTGTCGATTCGGTGGAACTGATCCTGGCGCCGGCGGTGCGGATCGCGGATGTGCATGTTCTGCCCGAAATGCGAACCGGTAAACTGAGCATGGAGGTTTCCGTGCAAAACAGTACGAAGAAGGAGCAATCCGTTGCACTGGCATTTACGGCCGCACCGGCAGCCGGCGGCCTGGCAATCCAGACCCTGCAAATGGAAACGACAGCCGCGCCCGGCGACAGCCGGATCCGGGCGGAGCTGACGATTGACAATCCGCGGCTGTGGGAGCTGAACGATCCTTATCTGTATCGATTGACCGCCCGGCTTACGGCGGATAAATATCCGGAATCGAGGGATGAATTTACAGTCAAGACCGGCTTTCGCGAATTTGCGTTTCAGGACGGCTATTTCCGGCTGAACGGCCGGCGGCTGTTTTTGAAATGTGCCCATACGGGTAACTGCTGCCCCATCGGATTTCAGATTCCGCATGATCCGGACCTGCTGCGCCGGGATCTTCTCAACTGGAAGGTGATGGGCTTTAACATGATTCGATTTCTTGCGGGGATTCCGACGCGCTATCAGCTTGACCTGGCCGATGAGATCGGCTTGATGATGTATGAGGAGTCTTATGCCTCCTGGTGCATGCGGTATTCGCCGCGATTCGAGGAGTGGTTTGACCAGTCGGTGCGGGAGATGATTTTGCGGGATCGCAACCATCCCAGCGTGGCCGCCTGGGGGCTGCTCAATGAAACCGGCTATGGAGCCGTTATGGTCCATGCCACCCAGACTTTGAAGCTGGTCCGGTCGCTGGATAGGGATCGGCTGGTGTTTCTAAATAGCGGACATCCGGTGTGGCATTATGCCGGGGATGCACCGAAGTCGCCGGAAGGACTGGTTTCGCTGCATCTGCGCGGGGTGGGAGAACCTTGTGTTACCTCGGTGGTGGGAGACAAGGAAATCAGCTATGCCGGCACGATGTGGCGGCCGGGACAACTGGTGCTGCATCCGGGCGGAGGGGGCGAATACGCGGTGGTGCGGTGGCAGGCCCCGGGAGATGCGGTTTGTGATATTCAGGCAGCCTTTTGGGCGCAGACGGCGCCCAGCCCGACCACCGATGGCCATGTGCTGCATAATGGGAAAATTCTTTTCGACGGATATGTCAATGTGAACGATGGCGGCAAAGAAGCGAAATTTAAAGGACAGGTCAAGGTTGCCAAGGGCGACACTATCGACTTTGCCCTGGGATTCGGCAATGGGTATTATAGCGCTGACGCAACTGATTTCTCGGCTGTCATTACTACCGATACGGGCAAAGTCTATGATGCGGGCCGGGATTTCTCGGCCACCGAAAATCCCAACGGCCCATGGAGTTACGGGATGTTTTTTGCCGGGCCGATGGATGCCTCCAGTTTCAAGCCATTCATCAATGAGGCCCTGGAAGAAATCGGGGCGGACCGTCTCCAGCCCGGCACGCTGAGCAATCCCGGCTCACTGGTCTGGGAAAGTGACTTAAAGGATGGCCATCATTACAAGAGGGTACCGCACCGCTGGCAGGAACTCAACGAGCTGCGGACGGTGGGCGATGGGGAGCCGTTCTTTATGTCCGAGTACGGGGTGGGCAGCGGTCAGAACTGGATGCGGATTGTGCGGCAATTTGGCCAGTATGGTTATTTACATATAGACAGCGGCATAAACCATAAGAATTACTGCGACCGGTTCCTGGCGGATTACGAAAAATGGGGTATGGATGCCATTTTTGGCAGGCCGGAGGAATTTTTGCAGCAAAGCATTGCCTTCATGGCCCGCGAACGGACGCGGGGGATCAACGCCCTGCGGTCCAATCCGAATATGGTGGGCATCAGTCTGACCGGGGCGGCCGATCAGGGGGATTCCGGCGAGGGGCTGTTCACCACCTTCCGGGAGTTCAAGCCCGGTACGATGGATGCGATTTTCGACGGCTGGGCTAAATTGCGGTGGTGTTCGTTCGTCGAGCCGTACAATATTTATAGCGGTGATGAAGTCACGCTGGAGGTGGTGTTATCCAACGAAGATCAGCTTCTACCCGGTGATTATCCGGCCAGGGTGTGGGTATTCGGGCCGGAGAATCAGAAAATATTTGAAAAGGACTTTACCGTAACCATTCCAGAGGGAGAGCCATCTTTTGCCCTACCGGTTTTCCAGCAGAATATCACTGTCAGCGGGCCAACGGGTAAATACCGCCTGGTGGTCAGTTTTACCGAGTCCGGCGCAGCGGCGGGCGGCGAAATGGAATTTTATGTGCTGAACAAATCCGAGATGCCGCCGGTTGCCAGCGAAGTAGTTCTTTGGGGAGAGGATGTTGATCTGGAAAGATGGCTGAAAGAAAATACGATTTCCTGTCGGAAATTTGATGCAAGCGTGCCGGTGGAGACAAAGCAGTTAATCCTGGCTGGGGCCGGGGCGGCTGCACCGGGTGGCGAAGCGGCTTTTTCCGAATTGACCCGGCGCATCGAAAACGGCTCTCACGTTATTTTCCTGAACCATGAGATTTTTCAGCAGGATCAGGATAGCACTGCCTTTTTGCCGTTGGCGGAGAACAAAGGAAAGTTTGGCACACTGGAACAATGGGTCTATCATACCAACCAGTGGGCTGCCAGCCATCCGGTGTTTGACGGCCTCCAGCGGGGCGGGCTGATGGATTATACCTATTACCGGGAGATCATTCCGGACAAGTACCTCATGGAAGTCGATAAACCGGCGGAAGTGATAGCCGGGGGGAATAATGTGACCCGCTGCACTATCTCCAGCGGCCTGATGTGCGCGATATTTGAACGGGGCCAGGGCCGGTTTCTGGTGAATACCATGCTGGTCCGGGAAAATCTGGGCCAGGTGCCGCAGGCGGAACGGCTGCTGCGGAATATGATTAATTATATGGCTTTTGATAAGTAAAGACAGGGAGTGCTGCGATGCGTAACATTTTATCGATCCTATTTGTTCTGTGCGAAATGATGCTGCTGGTTTCCTGTGCGAGCGCAAAAGACTTGAGCAGTGAGTCGATGCTGCTGGACGGGGAGGACTGGATGCTGGCGATTGATCCGAATCAGGTCGGGAAGGAGCAGAAGTGGTGGGAGTCGGTTCAGGCGGGGGCTAAGCAGACGAAAGTGCCCTGGATCATCCAGGATGCCTTTCCGGGGTATCATGGTCTGGCGTGGTACTGGAAGGAATTTACGGCGCCGAAGAATCCGCATAAAAACGGCCGGTATATTCTGAAGTTCTGGTCAGTCGATTACAAGTCGGATATCTGGCTGAATGATGTCAAGGTTGGTGAGTATGAGGGCAGCGAATCGGTATTTGCGTTTGACGTGACGGATGTGATCAAGCCGGGAGGGAAAAATCGGCTGGCGGTGCGGGTGCTGAATCCGACGTATGATCTGATCGAAGGGATTACGCTGAATCAGACGCCACACCGTAACAATGCGATTCCGATGGCGCCGGGCAACGGGCCGAATGAGGGCGGAATTTTGGATTCGGTGGAATTGCTGATCGTACCGGCGGTGTATATCTCCGATGTATATGTCATGCCCGATGCCCAAACCGGCGAGCTGGGTATCGAAACAACCGTAGTGAATCCCGGGGAAAAATCCGAGAATCTGGCGGTTGAGTATATGGTAACGCCTTACTATTTTACGAAAGCGATTACCTAT
>JAKQBU010000109.1 GCA_029573975.1 Planctomycetota bacterium | reverse complement strand
TCTGCGATGTGCTGCTTAGCGAGGTGGGGTATTTCGAGTATAAGGTTCGGGTGGAGTCGGCGCGGCGGCGTGATCCGTGGGTGCGGTGGTCGGACGGCCCAAATATCGGGATCTCGGTGACGCCGCTGGAGTACGGGCGGAACAATTCGATTTATTGTGCGTTTATCCGGCAGTTCGGGGAGTATAAACACCTGACGACTTTGGTGAATCCGGAGCTGGAGGGGCAGATCAAGAAGCTGGAGGAACAGGGAGGGTATGTGATACCGCCGGGCGGGACTTTTCAGAATTTCATGAAGGAACTGCCGTTTATCATCGGGGAAATGGGGATGCGGATCATCCACCTGCTGCCGATCAACCCGGTGCCAACCTCGTATGGGCGGATGGGACTCTACGGCAGCCCGTATGCGACCAACGATTATTTCGGGATCGATCATACCTATGCGACTTTCAGCCGGTATAAGACGATCGAGGACCAGTTTGTGGACCTGACCTCGACCATCCACGGGCTGGGAGCGAAGGTGTTTCTGGATATGGTGATCAATCATACCGGGTGGGCCAGCAGTATTCACTTTACCCATCGGCACTGGTGCAAGGTCGGTCCGGACCGGAAAATTATTTCGCCGGGGGCGTGGGGGGTAATCTGGGGAGACCTGGTGGAGCTGGATTACCGGCATAAGGATTTGTGGCAGTATATGGCGGAGGTGTTTCTGGTGTGGTGCCGGCGCGGGATCGACGGCTTTCGGCTGGACGCCGGGTATATGGTGCCGCTGCATGTGTGGCAGTATATTATTTCGAAGGTGCGGCAGGAATTTCCCAATACGCTGTTTCTGCTGGAAGGGCTGGGGGGACCGTGGGTGGTGACGGAGAAGCTGCTGACGGAAGGGCAGATGAACTGGGCGTATTCGGAGCTGTTTCAGAATTATAACCGGCGGCAGATTGTGGATTATCTGCGGTATGCGCTGCAGGTATCGCGGGAAAAAGGCGTGCTGGTGCATTATGCCGAGACCCACGACAACGACCGGCTGGCCAAACGCGGAAAGATCTATACGCAAATGCGGCTGTATTTGTGCGCGATGACCTCGTTTGCGGGGGCCTGGGGATTCGCCAATGGCGTGGAGTGGCTGGCCACGGAAAAAATCGACGTCCATCGCAACGCCGGATTAAACTGGGGTCATCCGGAAAACCTGGTGGCGGAGATCGCCCGAATCAACCGGATTCTGGCGGAGAATCCGGCCTTCTGGGAACGGGATAATCTGAATATGCTGGAGACCGGCGAGGAGGAGGTGCTGGCCTTTACGCGGAGCAATGCGGACCACAGCAATGTGGTGCTGTGCATCCTTAATTTGAATCCGGAGAGGCCGAAGAAGGCCTGGCTCGACTGGAGGCATCCGAATCTGGCGGCCTTTTGGAACCCGAATATCCGGCTGGAGGATCTGCTGCAAGAACAAACGTTTTGCCCGCCGGTAACCGGGGGCACCGTACTGGAGAAAGAGCTGGCGGCCGGGCAATGCGCGGTCTATCGGCTGGGGGAGCCGTCGCGGAACTATCCGGCCCCCATCCCCGCCCTGTACGATCTGGAATACAACCATATTCATCTGGTGTACGAGATTCTGCTGAGCCGTTTCAAGCCGCATGAGGCGGGCCGGATCGATCAGGAGAAACTGCTGCGGCAGATCACCGATTTCCGGAAATTTATCGCGCTGGTGAATACGGCGGAGCTGGAGCTGCTGATGAAGGGGGATATCGCCGCCGCTCTGGAACACATCCCCAGCGATCTGACGGAGCAGCATTCGGCGGTCTGGACGTTCCGGGAAAGCACCAAGGAATTTATCCTTTCGGGCGACAAGTGGCTGCTGGCGCATACGTTTGTGCCTTGCACAGCGTATTTGAAGACGGCGAAAGAGACGATCAAGACGGAATCGATTCATTGTTCCACCGGATTGGGGCATATGAGCTTTTTCCCGCCCCAGCCGGAAAACCAGCACGCCCTGCTGACTTTCAACTGGAAGATCGAGCGGAATCGCATGATTCAGCGGCAGTGGCAGGAGCAGGAATATCCGATTCTGTCGGTTCCCTCGGGGCGGAAGCCCTTTTCCCCCCGGAAGATCTATCCGCTGATTGTGAGCAAAAAGAAGCTGCGAAATCAGTACGCGACGGTTCTGCTGACCAACGGCACCGGCGCGGTCTGCCAGATTCCCGCCCTGCCGCAGGCCCTGCATACCAAGTATGATACGCTCCTGTCGATCGGTACCGGTCCGCAAACTCCGGCCAATCGCATTTCCCTGGTCAAAGCCGTCAAGGAAACGGTGCAGGTGGGGGAAAAATACTTCGACCTGGACCAGAGTTTTCTGAGCTGGTTCACCCGGTATCCGCATCCGACCTGGGAATTTCTGTATGATGACGGCGAATACCATCTGCGGATTGAAAAATCCATCGTGATGCCGCAGGGAGAAACCTCGGTTTATATCCGCTATAAATTGCGGGAAGGCAACGCCTCGATCAACCTGATCTGCAACGGCTATCTGGAATATCGCATGATCCATGAGCAGTTGATTGCCACGGAGGAGCTTCGCCATCGTTATGAGGGGCAATGCCGGTATCTGCTGTTTCCGCCGGGGGTGGAATTCCAGCCGGCCCCCGGGGTAAACGTGAAGATGGCGGCCCAAAGCGGAGAATATATCGAGCAAAAACACTGGGTTCCGAACGTCTTCCTGGCCCAGGACAAGGAACGCGGCCTGGACTGCAAAACCGATCTGTTCGCGCCGGGCACCTTCCATCTGGTTCTGCACAAAGGCAGCAGCCAGGTGCTGATGCTGACGGCCAGCTACAAGCCGGAGGAAAAAATCCCCGTCGAAGCCATTTCGTTTCACAAGGCGGAACTGTCGGAAAACAAACGAATCAAATCCTTGCTGGGACAAGTCCCGAACCTGCCGGCCCAGAAAGATTCCCTGGTACGGATGCTGGCCTGTGCCCTGGACCAGTTTATTATTCAGACGGATCAGGGCCGCCAGTTGATGGCCGGTTATCCCTGGCTGGGTTCCCTGACCCGGGATGCGCTGTATTGCGTGGGCGGGCTGCTGGCGGCTGGACGGGCGGATGTAGCGGAGGATATTATTGCGGCGGCGGCCGCCAGTCAGCAGAAAGGCCTGGTATGCGACTGGCTCAACAGCGGACCGGCGGACCGGACGAATCTGGAAGGCAGCCTTCGTCTCTTTCTGGCGGTTCATCAGTATGTAACGGCCACCGAAAATCCTGCCTTCTGGGATCGGCCGGTACATCCGACCCAGACGGTCCGGGACGTTCTGCTGGATATGTATCGGAACCTCAAGGGAGGAAGCGAAAACGGCCCGTATCTGGATGCGACCAGCGGACTGCTCTATTGTCCGGCCAACAGCACCTGGATGAATACCACTCATCCGCAGGCCACACCGCGACCGGGTTATCCGGTGGAGATTCAGGCCTTGTGGTTTGAAGCCTTGTCGATTCTGGCCCGGCTGGATTCCTCCTGTGCGCAGGAAGCAACGGAGATTCGGGAGCAAATTCAGAAGAATTTCATGCATTTGTACTGGCAGCCGAATCGGAATTATCTTTCGGATGTGCTGCTGGCCAGCCGGTCCCTGCCGGCGGCCCAGGGTCAGGTGGATACCGCGCTGCGTTTCAATCAGCTCGGAGCCATCCAGGCCGGACTGGTTCCGGTCGAGGAGGGCCGCATGATTGTGGACCTCATATCGCGGCGGCTGCTGGTTCCGGCGGCTATCCGTTCGCTGGCGGAGGATCCGCTGTCGGTCCCGCTGGCGATTACCGACGACCAGGGAACTGCGCTGACGGATCCGCGGATGCCCTATCAGGGACAATGCACCGGGGATGAAACCGCCCGGCGGGTAGCCTATCACAACGGCACGGCATGGCCCTGGGCGTATCCGAGTTTTATTGAAGCCCGGGCCTCGGTTTTCCATTTTTCGGAGCTGGCGGTCAAACAGGCCCTGGCCTTTTTCGAGCCGTTATGGTCGCATTTTTACGAAGGCGGCATCGGCAGCTTTTCCGAAATGAAAGACGGCAATTACCCGCACACCTGCCGGGGCTGTTTTGCCTATGCGCTGAGTGTGGCGGAAGCCCTGCGCGTGTATGTCCGGTTAAAATACCAGATCAACAAAACCAATCATTCCCACCCCAATAATACTGTTTGATGACCGGCCCGACCAACCCGACCAACCCGACCGCCCCACCCGGAATCCGTTTTGGAAAAGCCATAATGCTGGTATGTCAGGAATCAAGGAAATGTCCGGCTGGAAAATGTTCGGGAGAAGACAGGGGTTTTTCTTGCTTGCCCGGGTAAAATCGGTAAGAATAATAAAATGTCACAAGAAATCAAACAGAACGACAAAACCGCAACCGGTTCGGCCGCGGAAATGCCGCCGGACGGCCGGCAAAGTATTCTCAGCAAGCGGCTGGACCGTCTGCATCATGATTTGAGCAGCGTCCACGAAACGAGCCGGCTTTTGACCGGTCCGCTGGAACTGCAGCAGGTGCTGGAAATCGTGGTCAAGACCGTGGCGGAAGCGATTAACGCCGAAGCGGCGGGTCTGCGGCTGCTGGATGAAAATACCGGAGAGCTGATTCTCAAAGCGACCTACAATCTGAGCGAAAAATACAAAACCAAAGGACCGGTGACCGCCGGGGAGAGCATCCTGAACAAGCGGGCCTTGAGCGGGGAACCGATTGTCGTGGAGAACATGCTCACCGACCCCCATTTCACCAAATACCACCGGGAGATTGCGGAGGAAGGACTCATCAGCAATCTTAGCATCGGCCTGCTGTATAAAAACAAGGGCATCGGCATCATGCGGCTGTACAATAAGTATCCGCGGGTCTATTCCCAGGCGGATGTCAATCTGGCCCAGACGGTGGCATCGCAATCGGCGGCGGCCATCGTCAACGCCCGGCTCTACGCCGAAGCGCTGGAAGGGGAGCGTATGCTCCGCCAGATCCGCCTGGCCGGCGATGTGCAGCGTCATCTGATCCCGGCCCGGCCGCCGGCGGTAGCGGGCCTGGATATCGCGGGCATGTATGTGCCGTGCTACGATGTCGGCGGCGACTTTTACGACTTCCTGCCGCTGCCTGACGGCCGGCTGCTGCTGGCCATCGGCGACATCATGGGCAAGGGGGTCCCCGCCTCGCTGGCGATGGCGTCGCTGCGTTCCGGGCTGCGGGCCTATGCAGAAAATGGTCCGGAAGTCGCCAAGCTCCTGGGCCGGGTGAATCTCATGTTCTGCCACGATGTGGTGTACGGAGAATTTGCCACGCTGTTCTGTGCGATTTATGATCCTGGCACCAGCCGGCTGACGTACTGCAACGCCGGCCATGAACCGGCCATCCTTCTCCAGGACCGGAAAACGGTCAGTTTATCCGAAGGCGGTACGGTACTGGGGATCGATAAACATACGGTGTATCAGGCCCATACCATCCCGATGCAAACCGGTGATATGCTCATCCTTTATACCGACGGCCTGGCCGATGCGGTGAATTTTCACCGGGAATCGTTCGGGCGTCAGCGGATCATCGAAGCGGCCGGGAATTCCCGGGAAATGCCGGCTGAGCAGGCCGCCAAAAATATCCTCTGGCTGATGCGGAAATATACCGGACTGACCAAACGCTTTGATGACATGGCCCTGGTTGTCGTGAAAAAAACCGGGCAGAGTTAGCCCGCATTTATCACGGACTTTCGATTTTCAGCGGCCTTTTTGCCCGCCAGTTTCGTCCATTTTGGAAAGGAATCGATATGAACAGCAGGACCGTCCAACTAATGGGAGTGATTACGCTTTGGGTCTGTCTAACCCTGCCGGCTGAGATCCATTATGTCGATGCGGTCAACCTGGTGGAAGACGGACAAAGCGGTTACAGGATTGTCATCGCCGCCGATGCGCCGCTGCCGGTGAAATTCGCTGCCGAAGAATTGCAGAAATACATGGTGCAGATCAGCGGGGCGCAGCTCCCGGTGTCAAACGACATTTCGACAGATTTGGCAATCTGCGTGGGAGAGGGCAGCACTCCGGCTGGCGATACGGACCGGCTGCGGTCGGACCTGAAAGACCGCGGCGAGGACGGCTATGTGATACGCAGTTCGGGAAAGCGGCTGGTGCTGATGGGCAATTCGCCGCGGGCGACCTTGTACGCGGTCTATCATTTCCTGGAGAAGTACCTGGGGTGCGGATGGTGCGTACCGGGGGACGACACGGTTCCGAAGCAGGCGACGGTTCGCCTACCGCAGTTTGAGGATGCCATCGGCCCGCCGGCGATGTCCATGCGCAAGATCGTGCAGTTTGCCGATCACAACGCCGATTGTGCGGTTACCCAGGCATACGGCGCGGATTACATACGGAAGTGCGTTCTGCCGCGGGTCGATTGGATGGCGAAGAACCGTTTTAATTGGGTCCACCTAGGGGCCAACGGGCCATATATCTGGGAACGGGAAAAGCTGCGGGAGGTTTTGGTTCCCGAGGTGGTCAAGCGGGGATTGCACCTGGAGGTGGGCGGACACACCTTCAATACCTGGCTTCCGCCGGATCGCTACGGTAAGGATCATCCGGACTATTGGACCGGCGGCTATGTCTGCCTTTCCCATCCCGACGTAGCGCAGCTGATGGCGGAGAACATGAACACCTGGCTCGACGAGAATCCCGAGGTGGAGGTGGTTGATCTTTGGCACAACGATGGGAGCGGGTTCTGCCATTGTCCGAAGTGCACGCCGGTAAGCGCCGGTGCCGGCGACGCGGAGGCACAAGATGCGTACGCAAAAACTTATATCCGTTTCACCAATCGGGTGGCCGCCCTGGTTGGTGAGCGGCATCCGAAGGTATGGGTGAACTTCCTGGCCTATTCCCACGTGACGGATTGCCCGGCCGATGCCGAGCCACTGGCAGACAATGTCCTGGTCGGACTGTGCCTGTTTCCTCGTCCCACGCAGAGAACGATGCGTCCGCTGGAGACCTCACCGCAGGAACTGGACCGCAACCTGCGCCGGCAGATTCCTGCGTGGCAGAAGCTTTCGAAGCATTTCTACATTTACGAGTATTACACGCTCAGCGACTGGCATGAAGCGTGGAAGATGGTGAAGTTCTGGTCGATCGTTTCGATGATCCGGGAGGATGTCGAGTATTTCCGTCGGCTGGGGGTGGAAGGTTTATCGTGCGATCTGTGGGATGCGGATTGGTGTCCGCTCAATATGTACGCCTTCGGCAAACTGACCTGGAATCCGGATCTCACGACCGAGGAGATTATCACGGACTACTGCCGTCGCTACTACGGCCGGGGGAGCGAGGCGATGATCGCCTATTGGAACCTGCTGGAGGAGGGTCTGCGTGAGTCGTGGGACACGGACGCGGCGGTTAATTGGCGGGACCGGCAGCGGGTCACGCTGATCGAGAAAGCCTTATCGCAGGCGGAGGACGCGCGGGTAAGGTACCGTATCCACGCGACCCTTGACAGGCACAGGCCGCACTGGCCGGAGTGAGGAGATGCGGATCTGGCCGTAAAATCATCCCAAAACATCTCCTTTTTTTGTTGACATTTGGTTATATCTGGTTACATATGGTCATTTGGTACTGGATTCCGGATACCATGACCAGTAAACCTGGAAAGAAGGACACATGATGGAACGCAGAGAATTTCTCAAGCTGGGTGTCGGGACGGTCTGTGGTTTTTCACTGGGGGAACTGGCTGGCTGCACCAGTGGGGAAAGGAACAGAATGAACGCCAAATTGCCTTTTAAAATTTCGCTGGCGGAATGGTCCTTTCATCGCCGGCTCTTCGGGCAGAAGGGACCGGCCCTGGATCACCTGGATTTCGCCAAAACCGCCCATGAGTTCGGGATCGAAGCGGTGGAATACTGCAATCCCTTCTTTATGGACAAGGCCCGGGACCAGTCGTATCTGGGGGAAATGAAGAAGCGGGCGGACGAGCATGGGATCAAATCCCTGCTGATTATGTGCGACAACGAGGGCAAGCTGGGCGATCCCGAGGAAAAGGAGAGAATCCAAGCGGTGGAAAATCATTATAAATGGGTGGAGGCGGCCCGGTTCCTGGGCTGCCATTCGATCCGGGTGAATGCCTATTCCGACGGGACGTATGAGGAGCAGCTCAAGCTGGCGGCGGACGGACTGCACCGCTTGTCGGAATTCGCCGCTCCCTTCCGCATCAATGTCATCGTGGAAAACCACGGGGGGTTTTCCTCCAACGGCGCCTGGGTAGCGGCGGTAATGAAGACCGTGAACTTGCCCAACTGCGGCACCCTGCCCGACTTCGGCAATTTCGGTGAGTACGACCGCTATCAGGGCGTGACCGACCTGATGCCCTTTGCCAAAGGTGTAAGCGCCAAGAGTTATGATTTCGACGCTACGGGCAACGAGACCCATACCGATTTTTACCGCATGTTGAAAATCGTGGCCGACGCGGGCTATTCTGGTTATGTGGGTATCGAATACGAAGGGGAGCATTTGAGCGAAGAGGACGGCGTCCGGGCCACCCGCGACCTGCTCCGGAAGATTCAAAACGAAATGTCATAAAAAGGAAACCATAAAGTAGATTATCAGCAAAGGAAAACCAATGAAAAAACGAACCCTGTGGATGACAGCCGTAGCGTTATGGATGACGACCGCTATTATAGGTGCAGCCGAAGTACAGGATTTATCTGCCGAGGTGGCGGATAAGGCCCAACTCGACGGGATGGCCGGTCAGCCGGTGGATATATCCCCCTGGTGCTATGAATGGCGGGCGGATCGGGCGGTACAGCCCCAACCGGAGGCATGTTTCATTCCGCATCGGCTGGCACGGATCGACAAGGTATATCGGACGGCCTATTATGAAATGCCCCTCGACCAGTTACGAAGCGCCTGCTATGACATGCCCGATGTAATCACCCCCCTGCCGCCCAAACCCAAAGGCGGACTGCTGGCGGGCCTGCTGTGGTCGGTGCGGATTTCGGACTATCAGGTGGTACTCTCCTGGCCCACCGGTCGGGACATTCCCGCGCCGGAGACCGTGGAGGTCCGGGTGTATCCCACCGCCTTCGGCTGGTTCGGCTGGTGCAATGATGAGATTCTGGAGCAGCCCGAAATTTCAGCCGACCGCCGCACCTGGACCTACAACCATATCGGTGTTCCGGATATTCCCACCGTCGTCGGCCGCACCCACCGGCGCGGTACGGCCACGGAGATGGTCACCGTTTTCTGCGATGTTGAAAACGCCCCCGTACCGGCGATGCACCTGATTACCCCGACGTTCGGGGCCTGGAAACGGATGGACGTGGAAATCGAATGGGATTTCCAGCCCGGTTCGGAAAAAACCGGCTGGGACGGGCGGCTCGAGTCCGATATGAGCATCATCGGCCCCGTTTCGCCGCTGGCCGGCGACAGAAGCGGGATCGCCCTGCCGCTGCTGTACGTCCTCAGCGACCGCCGCGACCTGAACACCCCCACCGTCGTTTCCTCGATATTATTTGACACCACCGGCCCCGGACCCGAGGTCCCCGCTCCCAACCTGGACAGCCGCGTGACCATCTGGACCAAGGCCGGCGGATTCACCTTCCGCCCGATCGATCTGGAAAAAGGCCCTATCCTGATCCCGGAACGCGGTATTTTCATCACCAAGGCCGGCAGCGGCCAGACCCCCAGCCAATTCATGGCGGAACTGAAGGCGAAAAACCTCAAGAGCATTCGCCAAATGGTCCGCGAACATCCCGAGGCGGCCTCCTGGGACGAACTCATGCAGCAGGTCCGCCTGTGGCAATGCCCGGCAGATACCGCCGTGCCGCCCTATCCCGACGTGGATGAGCCGCCCATGCAGGTGCAGCTTTCCGATACCCGCTGGACCGACGCTTGGCGCGCCGCCTGCAACCAGTTGAAGGGCAAGCACATGTGGGGCGGACTGGCCTTTGAAGTGGCCCGCGTCGCCCATGATATGGACATGGTCGGACTGTACGAAGAGGCCGACAAGGTCTATCAGCATTTTCTCGACGGCCCCGGCGTAAAGCCCGACGGTGACTTCACCGACGGCAACGGGGCTTTGGAGTGGGCCACCAGCATGCGGTACGACATGGGCTACGTCCATGACGGGACCCACGCCTCGACCGGCCGGCTGCTCTTTGCGATGGCGGAACGCTATTTTTTGACCGGCGACAAGGAATGGTTCCAGAAAAACCGGCTGCGGCTACAGGCGGCGGCGGACTGGATCATTCGCCAGCGAAAGCTCTACATGATCAATTACCCCAACCGGGAAAATCTACTCGTGGCCGGCCTGATGCCGCCCTATATGCTGGGCGATTACGCCCTGCCAGCGTGTGACTGGCGCTTTTACTACTGCGACAACGGTTTCTCGCTCCAGGGCTTGCAGCGTTTCGCTGATGCCCTGGCCGATTTCGATCCGGAGGCCGGCAAAAAATACCAGGCCGAGGCCCAGGCCTTTCGCCAGGATATCCGCCGGGCCGTGGACCGGGAAGCCGCCCTTTCGCCGGTCCGGCAGGGCCGCGACGGCCTATACCACAGCTTCATTCCTATCGCCGCCTATACCCGGGGACTGATGATGGCACTGGAATATCCTGCTGTCGGCCGTCCGCAGGGTGACGTGATCCTGGGCCCCCTGCCGCTGGCCGAGCCGTTTGCGGCACTCGATGCCCAGGACCCCCGCATGATGGACACCCTCGATATCATGGAGGAGGTAGGAACCTCCGCCGGTGCGATACGGGAGTTGGAGAAGGCGCGGAAGGAGAAGGGTGCCTCCACCGACGACGCCTGGTTCTGGAAAAGCTATGGCTCCAGCCTGCCCAAAGCCTCCCACAATGCCAACATCTACCTGCTGCAGGACGATGTCCCCAATTTCCTGCGGTTCTGGATGAACTCCTATGCCTGCATGGTCGGCGCCAACGGCAAGATGTGGGAATGGGCCCAGTGGGGCGCCTACACCAACTGCGATGGCCCGGACAACGGCACCGCCGGCTGGTTCCTGGAAAACTTCCGCAACCTGCTGCTGATGGAGCAAGGCCCGTCCCTCTGGATCGCCCGTGGCACGCCGCGTCCCTGGCTGAAACAGGGCAAAAAGATTTCGGTGCAAAACGCCCCGACCCACTTTGGCCCCCTGGCCTACGAAATCGTTTCCGACGCCAACCACGGCAAAATCACGGCCACCATTGAAATCCCCAGCCGCAGCGCCCCCCAGAGTGTCATCGTGCGTTTCCGCCATCCCCAGGCCAAACCGATCAAAAGCGTGACCGTCAATGGCCAGCTGTGGGATAAGTTTAACCCTGACCAAGAAACCATCGAACTGACCGGCCTGACCGGAAAGGCCGTCGTGGCGGCCGGCTATTAACCATGGACCTGATTATCACAGGATTTTGATACATGTAGAAAGGATTTGAATATGAAAGAAGAAAAAAAGATTTCCCGGCGTGACTTTCTCGGCGCCGCCGCGGTCTCGGCTGCGGCCTTCACCTATGTCCCCAAGCGGGTGCTGGGCCAAAACGGCCAGCCGTCCGCCAACAACAAACTCAACATTGCCGCCATCGGCGTCGGCGGCATGGGCGGCTCGAATCTCAAGGCCGTCAATATGGAAAACATCGTCGCCCTCTGCGACGTGGATGACGCCTACGCCGCCAACACCTTCAACACCTACCCGGACGCCAAAAAATACAAGGACTTCCGGCAGATGCTGGAGAAGGAAGACAAGAATATCGACGCCGTCATCATCGCCACCCCCGATCACACCCATGCGGTCATCGCCATGGCGTGCATCAAGATGGGCAAGCATGTCTATGTGCAGAAGCCCATGGCCTACGATGTTTTTGAAGCCCGCAAGCTCACCGAGGCCGCCCGCCAGTATAAGGTCATGAGCCAGATGGGCAATCAGGGACATTCCGGTGACGGCGCCCGCCTGATGTGTGAATGGATCCAGGCCGGAGCCATCGGCCCCGTGCGCCACGTGCACGCCTGGACCAACCGCCCCGTCTGGCCGCAGGGCGTGGAAGTCGAACGGCCCGCGGATACCCCGGCCGTGCCGGATACCCTCGACTGGGACCGCTGGCTAGGCCCGGCCCCCTACCGCCCCTATCACCCCACCTATCTGCCGGCGAGCTGGCGGGCCTGGAGTGATTTCGGTACCGGCTCGCTCGGCGACCTGGGCTGCCACATCCTCGACCCGGTCTTCTGGTCCCTGAAACTGAAATACCCCACCGTCGTGGAAGCCTGCATCTCCACCTACTGGGACGGCTTCTGGCATAAAAAGGAATGGACGCAGGAAAGCTTCCCCCGCTCGACCATCGTCCGCTATCAGTTCCCCGAGCGGGACGGCATGCCCGCCGTCAAGGTGGACTGGTACGACGGCGGCATGATGCCCCCCCGCCCCGATGACCTGGAAGAAGGCCGCCAGATGGGCGACAGCGACGGCGGCGTCATCTTCGAGGGCGACAAGGGCAAACTCATGTGCGGCTGCTACGGCCTGAATCCGCGTCTCTTTCCGGAAACCAAGATGAAGGAATTCAAACGGCCCGACCCCAGCATTCCCCGGATTCCCGACGGCTCCGGCGGCCACGAAAAAGACTGGGTCCGCGCCTGCAAGGACGGCAAACCCTCCAGCACCAATTTCGATTACGCCGGCCCGCTGACCGAAATGGTGGTCATGGGCAACCTGGCCATCCGCAACCCCGATCAGCGGCTGCTGTGGGACGGCGAAAACATGCGGTTCACCAACTCCGATACCGCCAACCAGTTCGTCCACCGCACCTACCGCGAAGGCTGGTCCCTCTAACCGCCTTTTTGCCCATTTTAAACCGGCAAAATCCCATCCCCTTCCTCTGGCGAGGCAGGGGATTTTTTTTTGCAAAAAGACGCCAGCGTCAAAAACTCTTCGATCCCTTGTTATTGATGAGCCAGAATGAGTTTTTGGATGTCCATATCGACTTTTGGCGGTTCCGTCAAAAAAAATAAAATTTTTCCTAACCTCGACTGGGCAGACCGGTCTTATAAACGGCCTCTGAACTGCCAATGACAGACAGA
>JAKQBU010000095.1 GCA_029573975.1 Planctomycetota bacterium | reverse complement strand
CCCCGGCTTATCATGGGCAAAATCAGCCGGGAAGATCTCATCGTCACCGATCATCTCATTCGCTACAAAATGCGGGCACAGGGCGAACACAAGATTTCCATTCGTGCCCTGCCTACCGCCGGCCGCATCGGGTATCTGTATGAAACTGGCGATCAATGGGCCGTCATTATCCGGAATTTCTTTGTGAATCCTTCCGGGCTGTATGTGGACGTCCCCTGGGATGCCACGAATTACTTCGGTTTTTCCACCCAGGCCTGTAACGTAAACAGCGGGCTGGGCCAGTTCAGCGAGCTGGAATACCACATCCCAGCCGTGGGCAAAGGCACCGGCCGAACCCGCTGCGACGACGCCGCCCAGGTGTGGGCCTTCCGCGGCTCCCATCAGGATATTCAAATGGTGTTACGGCTGCTGGTCACAACCGAGATATAATTACAGCGTTACCGGCATCGCGCTTCTCCTGATTGCCTCTCTGTGTGCCATTCCACATACCCTTGCGCTGGGACCTTGGCCCTGGTTTTGCGCAACATTCATCGCAAACAACGCAGCGACTCACCAGGTGCATCGATTGGAAAAAATGCTCGTAGCAGTAAGTCGGCCTCTGTCCCCCATCGCAAGCCCGCCTGTTCCTAAAACGATTTTATGGCAAACCGGTGCAATTTCCATCCTGCGGATCATTGCAGTTCAGCCAGGCTTCCGTCAGAAACGATATATCCTGGAGGTTGATAATACAATCCTGATTTAAATCCATCGTTGTGGTAGCAGGATCACCACAGTTCAGAGCGCCGCGGGAAATCAGAACATAGAGGGGAGTATTATCCGCACCATAACCTTCATTGGGACCCACGACGAAATCCAGGGTGGTTCCGATACTGACGGAAAGGGTTACATCGAAGAACACATCGCCGCTGGCCGATAACTGGCTGAAGAGCGGCTGGGCGGCGTTGCCGTTTTTAATGATCCAAACATCCACTACCCCGTCATGGCCGGCGGCAAATTTCCCGGTAACATGAACCGTTTCACTGGCGGGAGAGATCCAGCGCACCTTGGCCAGGTCCGGCGTCGAGCCGGGCGGAGCCGGGTGCAGTGATACTTCGTTGGTATTCACCCCGTAGATCCAGGGGCCGAAATTCTTCCAGATAATCGGAAAGCCGGAATAACTGGCACTGCTCAGGGTCCAGGAGTTATTGGTGGAATCCTGTGTCAGTTTATTGAAGGCAACAAAATCATTCAGCTCGCTGCCGGCCCCGTAGGACCAGTTCCGGTACGGGTTTAGTCCCGGGCTGCCAAGCTGGGCCGGATTGTAATCCTGCTGGAAGTTCCAGCCGGTTTCACCCCATAAAAGCCAGCTTTCCGCCATCTCACTCAGGTCGGCTATATCTACACGGCAGTCCTGGTTGATATCCCCCGTCATCCCCCGGCCAATTTCCCAGATATCCCCGCAGGTTTCCACCACCATCGCCGGACGGCTGGTATCATGATGCACCAGATAGCTGTTGCCGTCCCGTATGGCGGCCTGGACATAGATCTTGCGGTTCGGATAATCCTCCGGCAGATCCGTCGTCCAGAGAAAATGCCGGTTTTCTGCCGGTAGGCTTTGCCCGCCCGGAATCGGATTCATATACTCCCATACCAGATCCGACCAGTACAGATCCACCGTACACGCATCCCCTTCCGCGTCGCTGTAAGCCCAGCTAATATCGATGGTCTTAGTATTGATGATCGGTACCTCCATCTGGATCAGCGGATTGCGGTTGGCCGGCAGGGTAAAGGTTTTGCCCGCCAGCCAGTTTTTCAGCCAGGCGTTGCGCGAGGCAAAGAGGGACTTAATACTTTCTTTCTGGCTGGAGTTTCTGACAAACGGACCCCAGTCGCCATACCCCAGCGCCAGTTCCTCTGCAATGTCGGTCTGGTATTTCTCAAAGGTTTCATCCATAATAGTGAAGAGCTTCTCAACAATATGATAGTTCTGAACTATATCATTCAGGATTACCAGATTCCGATTCTCAAATTCCGCGCTGTACCCGCTGGAACCGCTCACGCACCGCTCCATCCATTTGTTCGGGCTGTAATAGGGATCCAGGGACGCACCGCCAACATCACCGTAGTAGTGGGAAAAGTCATAAGCGATCCACTGCCATTTTAACTCTGGTTCCGCCGGATGGATGAGGATAAAATTATTACGCGCAATATCAAAATTCGGCCCGCAATTATTGACGGCCCACCGGTAGAACCATTCGTCCAGTTCCACCTCATCCAGCATAACATTCAGAATCTGATTCGAGGGGGTATTGGTAATCAGATTGGATACATCCATCAGGCTCTGAAACGAGCCGAAGGGATCGCTTTTCTTTTCATAAACCTGGGGATACAGCGCCGGGTCCGTATAATAATTCAGATCGTTGTAGGGATAGGCATCCGGATGAAATACCTCTCCGCTGTCATCCAGACCCCGACGCTTCAATGTGGCGGCATTGAGCGATTCCTGGGCCAGAAATAAACCGTAAAAGGCGCCATTGATATGGAACCGGACCACCTCACAGGCCAGATTCCCGTGCCCAACCGACCAAAACAGATCATGTGCTACTTTCTGTCCGATGGGTCGGTGCATCGCCAGATCCAGCTTGTTCATATCCCGGAAATATTCCCCCTTGTTGAAGGACAATTTCCACCCCTTCTTCGGCTGGTGACGCCACCCCTGGCCGCGCAGATGAATTCCCACATGGTCATACACAATTCCCTCGATGACCACCGCGCAGTCCACATATTCGTGGCTCCAGATATTCGCCAGCAGGAAATCCAGGTTCTCCTGCGGGGCAATCAGAAAGTAGGTCTGCGCCTGGCTGTCGATATCCTCATCATCATACACAAAATACGCCCGGTCGGGATTCGGTTCGCATTCGTCGGGATAACTC